>JADKJZ010000014.1:900000-1128144 GCA_016720805.1 Gemmatimonadota bacterium
ACCAAGGGGGCGTTCACCGGCGCGGTCGGCGAACAGCGCGGCAAGTTCGAGGCAGCCAACGGTGGCACGCTCTTCCTCGACGAAATCGGCGACCTCGCCCTCTCGGCGCAGGCGAAGATTCTCCGCGCGTTGCAGGAAGGGGTGATCGTCCGCGTCGGCGATTCGAAGGCGATTCCGGTGGATGTCCGCGTGATCGCGGCGACCAATCGCGACCTCGACGGCGAGATCCGCGAGGGCCGCTTTCGCGAGGACCTCTATCACCGCCTCAACGTGATGCCGATCCAGGTTCCGCCGCTGCGGCAACGGACCGAGGACATCCCCGCGCTGGTGTCCCACTTCGTGGCGGTGCTCGGCGGCGGACCAGGGATGGCGCCGAAGCCGTTCACCGGTGGGGCGCTGCGTCGGCTGCAGCGTCGGCGGTGGCCGGGGAATGTCCGGGAACTGCGCAATGCGGTCGAGCGACTGTTGATTCTCGCCACGGGGGCGGAGGTGACCGAGGACGACATCGACCTGGTCCTGCCGGTGGAGTCGGCGATTGACCCGACGCGACTGGCGGCGGAGGCGGCCGACAAGAGCTTCGGCGAATTCCGCGACGCCGCCGAGCGGGCCTTCCTCGAGGCCCGGCTGCAGGAGCACTATTGGAATGTCGCCGAGACGGCGCGCGCGCTGGGGATGCCGCGCTCCAATCTCTACACCAAGATCGAGAAATACGGCCTGCAGCGGGAGCGCCAATGACCGGACCGCGTGACTGGGACAAGGAGATGGCGGAGATCGACAAGTTGATGTCGTCCGATCGCCCGGCACCGCCCGCCGCACCGGGTGCCTCACCGCCGGCGCGCCAGGCGAGCGCCGCACCGGCAGCCGCTGCGCCGCGCGCCGCGGCACCGACTGCCTCACGCGGGCGCGACACCGTCTTCGTCTGGTTGATCGCGATCCTCGGCGTGCTCGGGGCAGTGGCGCTTTATTACTGGCCCTACAACAAGACCTGCGGCACCTGGCTCTACGGCTACCTGATCGGCGTGGCTGCCGTGGCGGGGTGTGGCCTGATGACGATGCGCAGCTCGTGGGCGCATCGGCGGGGGCTGGCGCATGCCGTCGGCCTCCTGACGTTCCTCGCCGGCCTCGCCTTCGCGGCCGCCGAGATTCTTCCGCGCACCGGCTACGCAGCCGAGTCGCGCACCTGGACCTGTCCCTCCTGACCAGACGAGTTATGGCCAAGACTTTCAAGAACTTCATCGCCGGCAAGTGGGTCGCACCGACCACCGGGCGCTACATCACCAATCGCAATCCGGCAGACACGACCGACGTCATCGGACGCTTTCCCGATTCCGGTCCGGCCGACATCGCCGCCGCCGTCGCTTCGGCGAAGCTCGGCTTCGAGCAGTGGTCGCGCACGCCGGCGCCGCTCCGGGGCGATGTCCTCCGCCGCCTCGGCGACATCCTCACGGACCGGAAGGATGAGCTGGCCGACGCGATGACGCGCGAGATGGGGAAGGTCCTCGCCGAGACCGGCGGGGACGTGCAGGAAGGCATCGACACCGCGTACTACGCCGCCACCGAAGGGCGTCGCCTCTTCGGGCACACGGTGCCGTCGGAGCTGCGCCACAAGTGGGCGATGAGCGTGCGTCGGCCGATCGGCGTTGCAGGGCTGATCACGCCGTTCAACTTCCCGATGGCGATCCCGACGTGGAAGATGTTCCCCGCGCTCCTCTGCGGAAACAGCGTGATCCTCAAGGCCTCCGAAGACGTGCCGCACTCGTCGCACCTGCTGGTCGAGGCGCTGCTCGAGGCGGGACTCCCACCGCAGGTGATCCAGCTGGTGCACGGTGGTGGGGCGGCCGGTGCGGCGCTGGTCGAGCACCCGGACGTGCCGGTGATCTCGTTCACCGGGTCGACCGACACCGGCTCGAAGATCGGCGAGATCTGCGGCCGGATGCACAAGCGGCTCTCGCTCGAGATGGGGGGCAAGAACGCCCAGATCGTGATGGACGACGCCGACCTCGATCTGGCGCTTGAAGGCGTGCTCTGGGGCGCCTTCGGGACCACCGGGCAGCGTTGCACGGCCACGTCGCGGCTGATCATTCACCGCAAGGTCCACGATCGCTTCGTGGCGCGCCTGGTGGAGGCCGCCGAGAAGCTGGTCCTGGGCGACGGCCGCCACGCCAAGAGCCAGGTCGGGCCGCTCATCCACGAGGCGGCGCGCGAGAAGGTCGAGCGCTATGTCGAGATCGGCAAGGCGCAGGGGGCCGAACTGGCCTGCGGTGGGGCCCGTCCGCGGTCGCCGCGCCTCGCCAACGGCTACTTCTACAAGCCGACGGTCTTCACCAACGTCAAGGCGGGTTCGCGCCTGGCGATGGAAGAGATCTTCGGGCCGGTGCTGAGCGTGATCAAGGTCGGTTCGTACGAGGAAGCAGTGAAGGTGAACAACGAGGTGAAGTACGGCCTCTCGTCGTCGATCTACACCCGCGACGTCAACCGCGCCTTCCGCGCCCTCGAGGACCTGCAGAACGGGATCACCTACGTCAACGCGCCGACGATCGGCGCCGAGGCGCACCTCCCGTTCGGCGGCGTGAAGCAGACCGGCAACGGCCACCGCGAGGGGGGCTGGGAAGTGTTCGAGTTCTACTCCGAAACGAAGGTCTGCTACGTCGACTTTTCGGGGACGTTGCAGCGGGCGCAGATGGATACCTACGAGTAAGCGAACGGCGAATGGCGAGCGGCGAACAGCGTGATCCGGGCTACGATCCCTTCCCGCTGTTCGCCGTTCGCGGCTCGCTGGTCGCCGGCTACTTGCATCCCCGTCCGGCCCACTATACGCTTCCCCCAACTCCCATTTCCACTCCGAAGTTCCCTGCATTTCTGCGGTGCCCGAGGTGCGTGTCATGCGGCCATTGCGAATTGGCAACGGGCCCAGGGGCGGCGGGTCCGATGAGGGCTCGTTGGACCTGTACCTGCGCGACATCAGCCGGTATCCCCTGATCACTCAGGCGGACGAGGTCGCGCTTGCCCAGCGCATCCGCCGCGGCGATCAGGAAGCGCTCGACACCCTCGTCCGCAGCAATCTCCGCTTCGTCGTCTCCGTCGCCAAGAAGTATCAGAACCAGGGCGTCTCCCTCGCGGACTTGATCAACGAGGGGAACCTCGGCCTCATCCGCGCGGCCCACAAATTCGACGAGAGCAAGGGGATCAAGTTCATCTCCTACGCCGTCTGGTGGATCCGGCAGGCGATCCTCCAGGCATTGGCCGAGCAGTCCCGGATCGTGCGGGTACCACTCAACCGGGCCGGCGAGCTGCATCGGATCGGCCGCCGCACCTCGGCGTTGCAGCAGGAGCTTGGCCGCGACCCCACGGCGGGCGAGATCGCCGAGGGGATGGACATCGACATCGCCGAGGTGGAGCGGACGCTGCAGATCTCCCAGGCCCACATCTCGCTCGACGCGCCAATGACGCCGGGTGAGGACAACAAGCTGATCGACTACCTCCCCGACGCCGCCGAGCGGAGTGCCGACGCCGCCACGATGGAGCACGCGCTCACCGAGGGGATCGAGACGGTCTTCAAGAGCCTCCGCGATCGCGAGGCGAAGATCCTTCGGCTCTATTTCGGCCTCGATGGCCCCGATCCGATGACCCTCGAGGAAATCGGGGCGATGATGGGGATCACCCGGGAACGGGTCCGCCAGATCAAGGAAAAGGCGCTGTTGCGGCTGCGGCATGCGGGGGAGCAACAGGCGCTGGATTCGTTCTTGGGATGATGGATGATGGATCATGGATGATAGATGATGGGAATCGCTCCATCATCCATGATCCATCATCCATCATCCTTGCGAAGTCCCTGGCAATCCTCTAGCCTCCCTCCATGGCCGCCAACCCCTCATTCGACATCTCGACCGGCGTCGAGATGCAGGAAGTCGACAACGCCGTGAATCAGGCCGTGAAGGAGATCGCCCAGCGATACGACTTCAAGGGCACCCACTGCACCATTGAGCTCGACCGCGAGAAGGCGACGATCGCCCTCGCGGCCGACGACGAATTCAAGATGGAGGCGCTGGTGGACACGGTCCGCTCGCGCCTCATCAAGCGTGGGGTGCCGGTCAAGAACCTCGATCTCGGCGAGCTGATTCCGGCCACGGGGAGCTCGGTGCGGCGAGTGCTGACGCTCGCGCAGGGGATCCCGACCGAGGAAGCGAAGAAGATCCAGCGTGCGATCAAGGACGCCGGCTTCAAGAAGGTGCAGGCGAGCATCCAGGGCGACGAGCTTCGGGTCACTTCGCCGTCGAAGGACGAGCTCCAGTCGGTGATTGCCTTCCTGCGCGGCGCCGACTTCGCGGTCGAACTCCAGTTCGGCAACTTCCGCGGGTGACGCGGGTGCGGCGGACACGCCTCGCCACCCGCGTCGCCGCCTTGATCCTCCTCGGCTCCTGCATGCCGCCGGATCAACCGGCGGCGGCACCGGAGCCACTGCAACTCGACCCTGACATCCGGATCGGCCTCGTCGTCGATGCCGCCACCGCCACGATCGGCGGCGGCGCGGCACTGCGCGTGATCGACCCCGACGAGGGACTGGTCAGTGATGTGCCCGCGAACCAGCAGGCGACTCTGGCCCGGCGCGGTGCGGGCATCGTGTTGCGAGGCACCACGCCCGAGGTGGTGCGCCGCCGGCTGGTGATCGAGCCGGCCGAGGGCGCCACGACCGTACGCGTCGGTGGCAAGGAGTACCGCGGCGTGCTCGAGCTGGAAGCCGGCGTCACGGGCGTCCGGGTGCTGAACCGGGTCGGGCTCGAGCAGTATCTGATCGGGGTCGTTGGCGCCGAAATGGGGAGCAGGACGCTGGAGGAGATGGAGGCGCTGAAGGCGCAGGCGGTGGCGTCGCGGACCTATGCGCTCCGGCAGCAACGCAACAACGCCGCGCGGGGTTTCGATGTCGTCGCCGACGTCAACAATCAGGTGTACGCGGGCCTCGCGCTGGAGCAGCCGCTCGCGGCACAGGCCGTCGAGGCGACGCGCGGCGAGATCCTCACCTACGACGGCGCCCCGATCGACGCCTTCTTCTCCTCGACCTGCGGCGGGGAGACCGAGGATGGTCCGGCGGCCTTTGCCGGGGCGACGCGCCCCTACCTGCGCGCGGTCCCCGACCTCGACCCCAATGGCGTCGCCTGGTGCGCGATTTCGCCGCGCTTTCGCTGGACCGAGTCCTGGAGCGCCGCCCAACTGACCGAGGTGCTTCGGCGGACGCTTGGGGCCAACGGCCTGTCGATGGCGCGCGCCAATGACCTGACCGAGATGCGGGTGCTGGACCGGACCGGGACCGGCCGCATTGCCACGCTGGAGCTCACGGGCCGCCATGGCCGCACGGCAGTCAGCGGGCAGGCGATCCGCCGGGTCCTGGCACCGACGGCGGGCGGCATGCTTCGGAGCACCGATTTCACCGTGAAGCTCGGGCGGCGCGGTGGAAAGATCGAACGGGTGACCATCGAGGGGCGGGGGTACGGGCACGGGGTGGGGATGTGCCAATACGGAGCCATTGGCCGGGCCAGGGCGGGGCAGGACTACCAGACCATCCTGACGAGCTACTTTCCGGGGACACTGTTGAGCCGGATTTACTGACCGAGACGGGGACGGACGGATGAGCGACAAGCTGCGGCTGGGTATCGTGGGGGCGGGGGCGATCACGCAGGTGGGCCACCTCCCGGTGCTCAAGCGGATGAAGGGCGTCGAGGTCGTCGGCATCTGCGACAACGACCGGACCAAGGCGCGCGCGCTCGCCGACCGCTTCGAGATCCCCGACGCGTACGGCGACATCGAGGAGCTGGTCGACTACGACACGCTCGATGCGCTGTTGATCTGCACGCCGAATCACCTCCACGAATCGCATATCGGTGCGGCACTTGCCGCCGGGCTGCATGTCTTCGCCGAACGGCCGTTGGCGCTGACCGCGGCGGGCGCGCAGAAGCTGGTGAAGGCACAGCAGAAGCAGTCCCGCGTGGTGATGGTTGGTGCCAACCATCGCTACCGCCCCGACGTGCAGCAGATCCGCTCGTTCGTGCAGAATGGCGAACTCGGCGAGCTCGAGTCGATCCGCGCCTGGTGGTTCATGGCGCGGGCCGGCCGCGCGTCGCTCGGCTGGCGGCAGAAGCGCGACCTCGCAGGCGGCGGCGCCATGCTCGACCTGGGGCTCTCGCTGCTGGACCTCTCGCTCTGGCTTGCCGGCTTCCCGACGGTCACCCGCGTTTCGGCCGTCCTGC
Source organism: Gemmatimonadota bacterium (assembly GCA_016720805.1). Lineage (NCBI taxonomy): Bacteria > Pseudomonadati > Gemmatimonadota > Gemmatimonadota bacterium. The sequence continues at coordinate 906,243 of JADKJZ010000014.1, forward strand.
CGGAACGGAAGGAAAAGGGGGTGGAGCCGAGCGGCACCGCGATGCTGGCACTCGAACACGGCGCGGCGATCCACATCGACACCTCGTGGCGCTTCGTCGGCCCGGGTGAGCGCTTCGGTATGGCGGTGCGCGCCGCGAATGGCTCGGCCCGCATCAATCCGCTGACGATCTGGAAGGACTTCCACGGGGTGCCGAAGGACGTGGCGTCGTCGGGCGCGCATTCGCGGGAGACGCCGTTCGCGCTTTCGGTGCGCGCGCAGTGGGCGCACTTCCTCTCCGCCGTGCGTGGCGAGGTCCCGGCGCCCGCGCTCACCGAGCAGGTGACGCTCGCCAAGGTCATGGAGGCGATCTACGACTCCGCCGAATCGGGACGGGACGTGAAGCCGTGAGCTGGCGCGCAGCGATGCTCCTGCTGTCGGCATCGCTGACGGCTCGCGTCGTGGCGGCGCAGGTGCCGCACGCCCCCGAGGTCTACCTCGTCACGATGGGGCCGGGCGAGACGGTGTACGAGCGCTACGGCCACAACGCGATCTGGGTGCGGGACACCGTCGACGGCACCGACATCGTCTACAACTACGGCACCTTCGACTTCGGCCACTCCACGGCCGAGGTCGCGCGCTTTGTGGGGCGGTTTGCGATGGGGCGGCCGCAGTATTGGCTGGGCACGATGACGATGGCACGCACCATCGAGATCTACACCTTCTTCAAGCGGGACGTGGAGCTGCAGCAGTTGGCACTCCCCGCCGCGAAGCGGATCGAGCTGGCTCAATTGCTCGCGACGAATGCGCTGCCCCAGAATCGCGTCTACACCTACGACTACTTCCTCGACAACTGCTCCACGCGCGTGCGCGACATGCTCAATCGGGTGCTGGATGGCGCGCTGCAGGAGGCGACCACTGGAGTTCCGGCCGAAGGCAGCTTCCGCTTCCACACCCATCGATCGCTCACCAATGACAAACCGATGTATCTCGGCATCCTGCTCGCGCTCGGGCCGGCCGCCGATGCGCCGCTCGATCAGTGGGGCGAAATGTTCCTGCCGGCGAAGCTGCAGGAGCGGATGCGCGAGCTGCGCGTGCCGGGCGAGGATGGCCGTGAGCTGCCCGTGGTCGCGCGCGAGGTGCGGTTGCTGGAGATGGGTGTCTACCGCGTCGAGGCGGCGCCTCCCACGTGGGGCGGCTGGCTGCTCCTGATCGGCTCGGCGGCGGCGCTATTGATCCTGACCGGGCGTGCGGAAGGGCCAGCCGGTGTGGCGGGTCGGGTCGCGGCCACCGTGTGGCTGTCGTTGGCGGGGATCGGCGGGGTGGTGCTGCTCTTCCTCTGGTTCGCCACCAACCACGTCGCGTCCGCCTGGAACCACAATCTCTTCTTCCTGACGCCGCTCGCGTTCCTGATGATCGGCACCGTCTGGTCGGAGCGGAAGCGAGAGGCTGGAGGATGGGGTCCGAAGGCGGCGGTGCTGACCCTTGTGCTGGTGGGGATCGGAACGATCCTGGCCTTCTTCCCGAACTACGGTGGCCAGTGGAACCTGCAGGTGGCGGCGCTGGTCGCGCCGCCCGCCGTTGCCTCGGCGCTGCTCAGCCTCCGACGCGCGTAAGGGCCGCCTTCGCCTCGGTGAGGGTCGGTGCGGCCGCAACAGCCGCCTTGTAGGCCGTCGCCGCCTGGCTCTTCTCGCCGGCCTCCTCGAAGCGCAGGCCGCGGCCGAACTGCACCAGCGCGGCCGAGGTAAACGTCCGGCGCCAACGTGCCTCGGGAACTCCGCCGACCGCCTTCTCCTTCGACAAGCGCAGCGCCAATTCTGCGACCGCCTCACCGAGCTGTTCGCGGGTCGCGAGGGCAGGGTCCCCGCGCACGACCACCACGACGCCGCCGTTGGCGGCATCGATCACCCGCGCTTCGACGTTGATGTCGCCGTACTGGTCGAGCAACGTGCCGATCACCAGCAGCGTCGCGCCGGCCTTGGTGGTGCGGTCTCGGGCGGCAGTCAGGTCGATCCGACCGCCCCGGCCGGCCGGCGGAGCGGAAATCGCGCTCGCCGCTCCGCCTCGCCGGTCGGCCATTTCGGTGGTCAGGATTGCCCCGAGCGCCCGGCTGAGGGCGTCGAAGTCCTCCCGCGGCATCCCGACCGAACCCTCGGTCTCGAAGGGCGCGACCGCGACCCGGGGCTGTTGGGCGCTCACCGGGCTGACCGCAACTGCAAGAATGGCAACGAGTTGACGAACCTTCATGCGATGGCTCCAGAACGAGAAGGGACTGCCGTACCCGAGGAGACGAGTGGGACCCCCTGGGTTGTACGCGGTCCGGCGATGTGGGTATATTTCCCGGCTATCGTGGTTCCGCAAGGGGACTACGGCTCTTGACAGGAAGGACGAGACCCATGAAGCCGAATCTGCATCCGCTCTACCAGACGATCACGGTGAAGTGCCAGTGTGGCAACACCTTCGAGACCCGCAGCACGGTCGCCGCGATCAGCGTCGAAGTCTGTGGCCAGTGCCACCCGTACTTCACCGGCAAGCAGCGCTTGGTGGACACGGCCGGTCGGATCGACCGGTTCCGGCGCAAGTACGCCGCGGAACCCGCGCCGCAGTCCTGAGCGATGGAGGCCCGACTCCGCCAGGCGCTCGCGCGGGCGGAGCAGGTCTCGCGGGAGCTGTCCGATCCCGCTATCGCCGCTGATCCAGCTCGCCTGAAATCGCTCGGTCGCGAACACGCTCGGCTCACGCCGATCGTGCGCGTGGCCGAGCGTTTGGCGCGTGCCGAACAGTCGTATGCCGAGGCGATCGAACTCCGCGACAGTGGCGATCCCGAACTGGTCGCGCTGGCGAGCGACGATCTCGCCAATCTCCCGGCCGAGATTGCGACGATGCAGGCGGAGGTCACCGAGCTCCTGTTGCCGCGCGATCCGCATGACGACCGCGATGTCATCCTCGAAATTCGTGCCGGCACCGGTGGCGACGAGGCGGCGCTCTTCGCGGCCGAATTGCTGCGCATGTACACCCGCTTCGCCGAGCGCAACAAGATGCGGATCGAGCCGATGGAGCTCGACCACGGCAACGTCGGCGGGTTGCGGAGTGCGGTGGTCGCCGTGCGCGGGCTCGGCGCCTACGGCCTGCTGCGCCACGAATCCGGCGTGCACCGGGTGCAGCGCGTGCCCGCCACCGAAACGCAGGGCCGCATCCACACCTCGGCGGCGACGGTGGCGATCTTGCCTGAGGCGGAAGAGGTCGACGTGCGCATCGATCCGCAGGATCTGCGGATCGATGTCTTCCGCTCGTCCGGGGCCCGGCGGGCAGAGCGTCAACACCACCGACTCGGCCGTGCGCATCACCCACTTGCCGACCGGGCTCGTGGTGAGCCAGCAGGACCAGAAGTCGCAGCTCCAGAACAAGATGAAGGGAATGGAAGTGCTGCGCGCGCGGCTCCTCGACCGGATGATCGCGGAAGCGGAAGCCGCGCGCTCGGCGGAGCGTCGCGCGATGGTGGGCACCGGCGACCGTTCGGGAAAGATCCGCACCTACAACTTCCCGCAGAGCCGGATCACCGATCACCGGATCAACCTGTCGGTGCACAACCTGACCGACGTCATGGATGGCAAGCTCGACGAAATCGTCGCGGCCCTTCGCATGGCGGCGCGGTCCGAGCAGCAGGATGGTTGAGGTGGCGCTCTCCGGTCGGGCGCTGCTCGAGCAGGCCGCGACGCGGTTGGCCGACGCGGGGGTGGAATCACCCCGACTTGCCGCCCGCCGACTCTGGGCCGACCTGCAGGATGATGCCACCTTGCTGGCGCTCCTCACCGACGACGTCGACGTGGCCCCGGCCGTCGCGGCCCGCTTTGCCGGTTGGGTCGAACGGCTGGCCGCAGGGGAGCCCCTCGCCTACGTGACCGGCTGGACGGGATTCCGACACCTGCGGCTCCAGTGCGACCCGCGCGCCCTCATCCCGCGCCCGGAGACCGAGACACTGGTGGAGCTGGCGCTGGCCCGCACCAGCACCGGGACCGCCGTCGACATCGGCACCGGGACGGGTGCCATCGCCCTGGCGTTGAAGAGTGAGGGGGCGTTCGAGACGGTCTGGGGCGTTGACCTCTCCGCACCGGCGCTGGCCCTGGCGCGAGCGAATGGTGAGCAGCTCGGCATCGAGGTCCGGTGGGCATCGGGCGACCTGCTCGCGCCGATCGCGGGGGAAGTCGACCTGCTGGTCTCGAACCCGCCCTACCTGACCGAGGCGGAGTATGCCGCGCTGGACCATTCGGTGCGAGATTACGAGCCGCAGTTGGCTCTGCCGTCGGGGGCAGACGGCCTGACGGCGACCCGACGCCTGCTCGATGAAGGCAGGGCCGTGGTGCGCGATGGGGGCTGGATCGCCCTCGAGGTGGACTGTCGCCGCGCCGCGGCGACGGCGGCGCTTGCCGAGGGGTTCGGCTGGCGTGAGGTCCTGGTGCAGGACGACCTGTTTGGCCGCGCGCGCTATCTGCTGGCGCGGCGAGGGAGTGCGTGATGATCGACGAAAAGGCCAACGAGCTCGGCCGTCTGATCGGCCAGACCCCGGAGTATCAGGCGCTGCGGCGGGCCGAAGGTTCGCTGCGCGAGGATGCCGAGGCGCAGGCGAGGCTGGAGACCATCTCGCGGTTGACGCGCGACTTCGACCAGTTGATGGCCGAGGGGCAGTCGCCGAGCGAGGCGCAGGCGCAGGAATACGAGGGGACACTCCGCGAGTTCGAGCTGTCGCCGGTGGGGCAGGCCTACCTCGTGGCGCGGGCGAATGTCGACAAGCTGATGCAGCGCGTGAACCAGGCGATCGGCCAGGGGATCGAGCGCGGCGCCACGAGCAACATCATCACGCTCTGATGGCCACCGGCTGCTTCATCGTCCTCGAGGGGCCGGAGGGGGCCGGGAAGACCACCCTCGCCGCCGCCCTCGTCGCGCGGATGCGCCGCGACGGTCTCGAGGTGGTGAGCATCCGGGAGCCCGGAGGGACGCCGGTCGCCGAGGCGCTCCGCGGGGAGCTGCTCGATCGGGACCGGGAGTGGACCCCCGAGGCCGAATTGCTGTACATGGTGACAGCACGGGCCGACCTCGTCACGCACGTGATTCGGCCCGCGCTCGCCGCGGGGAAGGTCGTCCTCTCCGATCGGTATGACCTCTCGACGATGGCGTATCAGGGTGCTGGCCGTGGCTTGCCGATGGCGCAGGTGCGTTGGGTGAATGGTGCCGCCACGGGCGGACTCCAGCCCGACGTGACGCTGGTGCTCGACCTCGACCCCGCGGTGGGCCGCGCGCGGCAGGCGGCGGCCGGGAAGGGTGCCGATCGGCTCGAGCGGGAATCGGCTGAGTTCCACGACCGCGTGGCGGCGGCGTACGTGGCGGCCACCGGCGAAGGGGTGCATCATTTGAATGCGGGGGCGTCCCCCGAGGCAGTGTTGGCATCGGCATGGCGGCTGCTCTCGGCAGCGCGCCCCGACACCTTCTCGGGCGACACGGCGTAGGCTGGAGAGGCAGTTCAACGGAGGCAGGATGATGCGGAAGCGCTTGGGTCTGACGGCGGTCGTGGCAGCGGTGTCCTTCTTCAGCGGTGGCTGGCTGATGCAGGGGGCAACCGCGCGGCCAGCGCCCGATGGGCCCCGACTCCTTGGCGAGGTCCTCGATCACGTCACGAAGTACTATGTCGATTCCCTCTCCGCAGATTCGATCTACGCCAAGGCGAGCCACGGGCTCGTCGAGCAGCTCGGCGACCCGTACTCCACGCTGATGGAGCGCGAAGACTTCAAGCAGATCACCGAGATGACCACCGGCAACTACGGTGGCCTCGGCATGCAGATCGACGTCCGCGAAGGATGGATCACCGTCGTGGCGCCGCTGCCCGAGACGCCGGCGGAGCGCGCCGGGATCGAGGCGGGCGACCAGATCATCGAAGTGAACGGCAAGGTGACGCGCGACCTGAACCAGGACGACGCCGTCAAGACGTTGCGCGGTGCCCCCGGCACGCGGGTCGACATCAAGATCCGCCGCCCCGGCATTCCGCAGCCGATGCCGTTCGCGCTCACCCGCGAGACGATCCACTACCGCTCCGTCCAGCCGGGCATCCTCTTCGACGGCGGCATCGGGTTGATCGCGCTCACGCCGGTGATCGAGACGTCGTCCGATGAGCTGCGTGCGGAAGTGAATGCGTTGCGCGCCAAGGGAATGAAGTCGCTGATCTTCGACCTCCGCGGCAATCCGGGCGGCTTGCTCACCGAGGGGATCACCGTCTCCGAGCTCTTCCTCGATCGTGGGCAGGGCGTCGTGTCGACGCGCGGCCGCGTGCCCGAGATGAACAAGAGCTATGCGGCGCAGGGGACCCAGCCCTGGCCGGAGATGCCGGTGGTGGTGCTGGTGAATGAATGGTCCGCCTCGGCGGCCGAAATCATCGCCGGCGCGCTGCAGGACAATGACCGCGCCCTCGTGGTCGGCACGGCGACCTTCGGGAAGGGGCTGGTGCAAACGCTCTTCCCGATCGGCAACGACCGAGCCCTGAAGCTGACGACGGCACGCTGGTTCACGCCGAGCGGCCGCACCATCCAGCGTGACGCCAAGAGCCAGGAAGCGCAGGTCGAGCAGGCCACGGCCGAAGCGCTCGGCCGTGACAGCGTGAAGCGGGTGCTGCCGACCTTCAAGACGGTCGGTGGGCGCACGGTGAAGGGCGGCGGCGGGATCGTGCCGGACCGGATCGTCCGCGGCGACACCCTCACCGATGCGGAGAAGACCTTCGCGAAGGCGCTCGGCGGCAACGTCGCCGCGTATCGCGATGCGCTCGTCTCCACCGCCCTCGAGGCGAAGGAGAAGAAGCTGGTCACCAGCGAAGGGTTCCCGGTCACCGATCAGATGCGACAGCTGGTGGTGAGCAAGCTCGCGGCAAAGGGCGTCGTGATGTCGCCGGAAGAGGTTGCCGGGGGCCGGGCGCTGCTCGATGACCAACTCGCCTACGAAATCTCGCGCTACGTCTTCGGACGCCAGGCCGAGATTCGTCGGCGGTCGAGTGACGACCCGCAGGTGCGGGCCGCCATCGAGTTGCTGAAGCGTGCGCCGACGCGCGCCGCGCTGATGGCGAAGCCCGCGGGAGAATGATCCAACCGCCGGTCGTGATTGTCGGGGCAGGGCGCGTCGGGCTTTCGCTCGCACGCGCCCTGACTCGTTTGGAGGAGCCGGTGCGGCTGCTCGGCCGCGCGGCACGTCCCGCGGGCCCCGGGGTGCCAGCGGTCGAGGCCGAGTGGGGCGACGCGCTTGCCACTGCTCGGCTGGTGATCATTGCCGCCCCGGACGACGCCATCGCGGCGGTGGTCAGCCGCCTCGTGGCGGTATCGACGATTCGCGAGGGGACGGTGGTCCTCCACACCTCGGGGATGCATGACGCCTCGATCCTCGCGCCGCTCGAGGCGCAGGGCGCGGCCACGGGCTCGTGGCACCCGCTCCAGAGCATCCCCGATGGTGACCGTGCCGACCGCTTCCTCGGTGTACCGGCGGTGCTCGAGGGCGACGAGGTCGCCGTGCTCGTGGCCCGTGCCCTCGCGGTCCGATTGGAGATGGCGCCGATCCTGGAGTTGCCGGCGGTCGGCAAGGCGCGTTATCACGCCGCCGCGGTCTTCGCCGCCAACTACCTCGTGGTGCTCAACGGCATCGCGGAGCGCCTGGCACGGGACGCCGGCGCCGGGGAGGACGCACGCGGCCTCTTCCTCCCGATCATGCGGCAGGTGCTCGCCAACCTCGACGATCGCACCGCGACGGAGGCGCTCACGGGCCCGGTCCGACGCGGCGACGTTGGCACCGTCATGGCCCATCTCGGCGCACTCGTCGGACTCGATCGTGAGGCGTACCTCGTGCTCGCGCGCGAGGCACTCGAACTCGCGGAAGCGGCGGGGCTGGAGGCGGCGCAGGTCGCCGCGATGCGGCGCACCCTGCGATGAGCACGAAGCCGTTGCGAGATGTCGACACTGGCGATCAGGCCGAACTGCTCCGATTCACGCTGCTGCTGGTGATTCCCGGCACCCTCATGCTCCTCATGCTGGAGACGGCACTGTGGGGCCCAGGGTACTTTCTGCTCAAGCTTGTCCTCAACGTCTCCCTGTTGACGTTGCTCGCGCGCCTCGTCTGGCCGCTCATCCACCACGGCAGCGCCAAACTCATCAACGGGCTGCTCTCGGCCGGTGGCGAAGCGCGGACGATCGAATACTCCGAGGTCGAGGCCCTGGTCATCCAAGGACATTTCGAAGAGGCACTGGTGATGTATCGCGCCATCGCCGAGGAGACGCCGGATGCCGATGTGCGGCTCCGGTTGGGCGACCTGATGCTGCACCAGCTCAAGGATCCGATCGGTGCGGAGGAGGCCTATCTGGCCGCGCGCCGCGCGAGCCCGACCCCGAAGCAGGAGTCGCGGATCACCAACTCGCTGATCGATCTCTATCGTGGAACGGGCGATCGGGCGGGGATGAAGAACGAGCTGTCGCGCTTTGCGCGGCTGCACGCCGGCACCGCGCCAGGGGATGCGGCGCGGGAGACGGTCCGACGGATGGCGCAGGAGGAGCTGGGCGAGGCCTGACGACTACTGATCGACGACCTTCACCCCGCTCGGCACCTTGAACGCGAAGATGCCGGCGGGGAAGGTGCCGTTGGTGCGGACATTCGAGAGGTCGACGGTGCGCGTCTGCGGGCCCTCGTCGGTCTGGATGCGGCGCGGCAGGCCGTCGCCGCGATCGAACCACAGCGTCGCCCGACGGAACTGGAATTCCCCCGGCACCAGCGGCTGCAGCAGCACCGCGTCCGTCACCCGGCCATCCACCGTCTCCGTCTTCACGAAGGTGACGCGGTAGCGATCGAGCGGGCTCTTCAGGAACCAATCCAGGATGTTGTAGCCGAAGACCGGTGAGGTCGGCGGCGGATAGCGCAGCACGACGCCGGGGTTGTCGCTCGGCGTGTAGACCCAGAGCTTGCTGCCATCGAGCACCACGGCTTCGGTGGCCGGGTCGGAGAAGCGCATCGCGAACTTGTTGCCCGCCTGATAGAGCGTCCCCTTGCTGGTCTCGTCGCCGAGCCGGCGGTCTTCCAGCTTCTGCCGGAAATCCGCCTGCAGCCCGCTCAACCCCCGATACACCCGTGCCGCCTTGGTGACGATCTCCGGGGCGGGGTCACTGCTCGTCGGCGCCTGCGCGCTCCCCAGGGCGGGGAGGAGCAGGGCCCCGAGCAGCGCGAGCGCGTGCTTCACGCCGCGCTCCCCACTGGCGACACCACCGAGCGGCCGATCACCTCGGCGATCGCGCCGACTTCGCGCATCATCCGCTCGAACTGTTCGGGGAAGAGCGACTGCGCCCCATCCGACAGCGCGCGCTCCGGGTTCGGATGCACCTCGACGATCAGCCCGTCGGCGCCGGCCGCAATCGCCGCACGCGCCATCGCCGGCACCATGTCGCGGTGGCCGGTGCCGTGGCTCGGGTCGGCGATGATCGGCAGGTGCGAGAGGCCGTGCACCACTGCAATCGCCGAGAGGTCGAAGAGGTTGCGGGTCGCGGTGTCGAACGAGCGGATGCCGCGCTCGCAGAGGATGACGTTCGGATTCCCCTCGGAGAGGATGTACTCGGCCGAGAGGAGCAGCTCGGAGATCGTGGCCGAGAGGCCGCGCTTGAGCAGCACCGGCTTGCGCTGACGTCCCGCTTCCTTGAGGAGCGAGTAGTTCTGCATGTTGCGCGCGCCGATCTGCACGATGTCGGCGGTCTCGACCACCATCTCCAGTCCCTTGGCATCCATGGCTTCGGTGACGATCATCAGCCCCGTTTCCGCACGCGCGATCGCCAGCAGCTCGAGGCCGAGCTGGCCGAGGCCCTGGAAGGCATAGGGCGAGGAACGGGGCTTGAAGGCGCCGGCACGGAGCACCGTGGCGCCGGCGGCCTTCACCTGGCGGGCCGAGAGGAGGATCTGCTCCTCGCCTTCGACGGAGCAAGGGCCCGCCATGATGATGACCTCACGGCCGCCGATCGTCGAACCATCCGGAAGCGGGACCCGCGTCGGCTCCGGCTTCCACTCGCGCGAGACCTGCTTGTACGGCTTCGAGACGTGGATCACCTCGGCCACGCCGGCGAGCGCCTCGACGCGCGAGGCGTCGACGCGGCCGTCGTTGCCCACCAGACCGACGGTGGTCCGCTGGCGGCCCGGCATCGGACGCGCCTCGTACCCCATCGTCTGGATCACTTCGACCACGCCGGCGATCTCGTCCGGGGTGGCGTCCTGCTTCATCACGATCAGCATCGGTCAGGTCCGAGTATGGTAGTGGTCAGGCCGCAGTGGTGGTCTGCTCGCCGAGACGCACCCCGACGATGGTGGATACCCCGGGCTCCTGCATCGTCACGCCATAGACGGCATCGGCGGACTGCATGGTGCGCGGGTTGTGGGTGATGACCAGGAACTGCGTCTGGCCCTTGAACTGGTCGAGCAACCGGATGAAGCGCCCGACGTTGGCGTCGTCGAGCGGCGCGTCCACTTCGTCCATGAGGCAGAAGGGGTTCGGCTTCGTCAGGTAGATCGCGAAGAGCAGCGACGTCGCCACCAGCGTCCGCTCACCGGACGAGAGGAGGTGGATGCGCTGGGTCTTCTTGCCGCGCGGCGAGGCGTGGATCTCGATCTCCGCCTCGAGCGGATCATCCGGATCGGAGAGCCGCAGGTCGCACTCGCCGCCGCCGAAGAGCGTCTGGAAGACCGAGAGGAAGTTCTCGCGGATGGCGACGAACGTCTCGGCGAAGAGCGCCTTGGCGGTACCATCGATCTCCTTGATCGCCTGCAACAGCGCCTGCCGAGCGGCGACCAGGTCGTCCCGCTGCGCCTGCAGGAAGGTGGCGCGCTTGCTCTCTTCGGCGTGCTCCTCGACCGCGAGGGCGTTGACCGGGCCGATCTGCTCGAGTGCCGAGGCAATCCGTTCGGCCTCCGTCTCCAGCGTCTCGAGATCGAGGTCGAGCACCGGGGCCGCTTCGGCGAGTTCGTCGAACGGCCGCTTCCACTCGGTCTCGACGCGCTCGACGATCCGGGCACGCTGGGCCGTGGCGTCGGCGACCCCGAGCTCGAGGCGATGGTGTTCCTCGCTCATCGATTCGACCGAGCGGCGCACGTCGGCCAGGTCGGCCTCGACATCGGTGAGCTTCGTCTCGGCCGCCTGCAGGGCGCCTTCCGCCTCGCCGGCCGCGGTCTCGAGCGCCATGAGCTGCTGGGCCCGCTCGTCGCGGCCCCCCTGCCACTCGCTGCGCTGGGCCTCGAGTTCGAGCGTGTCGGCGTCGAGTCGGGCAATCTCCTCGGTGCGGATGCGGCCGGAGGTCTCGGCCTCGGCGATGACGCGCTCGGTGCGCTGGATCGCCTCGTTCGCCGCGCGGAGCCGGGCGGCGATGTGCGCCTCCTGCACCTGCCACTGCGACCGCGCCTCGCGGGCCACTTCCTGCTCGCCTTCGAGCTCGGTGAGCTGCGCCCGGGTGGTGACCAGTGCCTCGTCGAGGCGGGCGCGTGCCGCACTCCCGTCAGCCAGTGCAGTCTCGACTTCGGTGGCACGCTGCTCGGCGCGGGTGAGCCGCTCGCGGAGGCGACCGAGTTGGGTCTCGGCCTCGGTGATCTCGCGATCGAAGTTGGTCACGCGGCGCGCCAGGTCCTCGCGCGCGGCGATTGCCTGACGCTCCGCTTCACGCAGCCGTTCGGCGGCCTGCTGAGCCTCGGTGGCGGCCGCGTCGAGCGCCAGCAGTTCGGCGGCGGTCCGATCGCGACGGGCATCGGCATCGGCCAGCGCCGCGCTGCGCTTGTCGAGATCGCGGCCAAGTGTCTGCAACTCGGCACGGCGACGAATCGGGCCCGACGCGGCGGCGGGGCCGGTCAGGAAGACGACGCCGTTGGCGCGGCGCAGGCCGCGGCCGCCCCCCTGCAGCACTTCCGACCCCCCGACAAGCGCCTTCACCCAGTCGGCAGCGAGCGGATCGACCCGGAGTGCCGTCTCGGCGAGTGCACCCGCGCGCACCGGACCCGGCGCCACCGGCAGCAGGATCAGCGTTCCCGGCTGCTCCTGGGCATGCCAGGCCTGAATCGCGGGGATCGCCGAGGCATCGCGGATCAGGACGGCATGGACATAGTCACCGAGCAGCTGCTCGGCGAGCTCGGCCTGGTCGCCCTCGGTCGAGATGTAGTCGGCGAGGGGCCCAAGGACCTGGTCGCCGAAGCGACCGCGGCCGGCGAGCAGCGCGGCAGCGGCCGGCGCGAGGCCGACACGATCGCGCTCCAGCGCTTCGAGGGCGGAGCGACGCGCGGTGATGCGCGCCACGTCCTCTTCGATGGTGCGGCGTTCGGCGAGTTCACGGGCCTCGCGGTCACGCGTCTCGCGCAGCAGGAGGCGCGACTGTTCGGCGGCGGCGGCACCCTGACGGAATTCGGCGCTGTGCCGATCGGCGACGTTGCTCGCATCGGTCAACTTCTCGCCGGTGGACTGGCGCTCCTGCGTCAGCTGCGCAACGTGTGCTTCTTCCTGCGCCAGACGGTCGCGCAACGAGGCGAGCTCGCCATCGAGCGCGGTCCGCTCGCCCTCCAGCGACCGCAACTGCTGTGCGGCCTGCTGGAGTTCCTGCTCCATGCGTCGCACGACGTCCCGCTGCCCAGCCAGACGCTGCCGCACGGCCTGTTCGGCCTCGGCGCGGCCCGACAGCTCGCCCTGCACGCGCTGGTGCTCCGCATCGGCGCTCTGCCGCTCCTCGGTGGCGGTGCCGAGTTCGAGGCGTGCCTGCTGCAGGCGAACCTCGGAATCGCCGCGCTCCAGCGTGGCGCGCTCACGGCGCTGCGCCGCGTTGGCCAACCGCTCGGAGGCGACGGCGAGGTCGCCATCGAGCTTGCCGAGCGCGACGCGCGCGTGCCCGAGGTCATCGACGACGGCGGTGCGGTGTCGTTCGGCGGTGGCGCGCGACGTGACGGCCTCTTCGCGCGCCGCCTCGACCAGCGCGAGGCGTTCACGCGCCTGCGGCAGCAGGCGGGTCAGTTCGGCATGGCGCCGTTCGAACGACTCGGCGTCCTCCGCCAGCTGGTCCAGCCGACGGCGGGCCAGGGTGAGGGTGACGGCGAAGCGCTCCTCGGTCAGTGACACGTGCCGTTCGGCCTTTCCCTTCTGCCGAGCGAGCGAGCGCACCTGCGACTGCACTTCCGCGATCAAGTCCTCGAGGCGCTGCAGGTCGTTGGCGGTTTCCTCGAGGCGACGCGAGGTGCTGTGGCGGCGATCGCGATACAGCCCGACGCCGGCCGCTTCCTCGAAGAGCGAGCGGCGTTCGTCGGCGCGATCGGAGAGGAGGAGGTCGATCATCTTCGCTTCGATCACCACGCCGGCATCGCTGCCGAGGCCGGTGCCGCGCAACAGATCCTGCACGTCGCGCAGTCGGGCAGGCGCATTGTTCAGGAGGTAGTCACTCTGCCCCGATCGCGAGAGGCGCCGGGTGATCACCACCTCGGTGTACGGCGTGGGCAACTCGCCCTCGCTGTTGTCGAGGTAGAGCGACACTTCGGCCACGTTGACGGGGCGACGGGTGGCCGCGCCCTGGAAGATCACGTCCTCCATCTTCCCGCCGCGCAGGAGGCGCGCGGACTGTTCGCCGAGCACCCAGCGCACGGCGTCGGAGACGTTGGACTTGCCGCAGCCGTTCGGCCCGACGATCGAGGTGACCCCCTGGTCGAAGGTCATGGTCACGGTGTCGGCAAAGGACTTGAAGCCGGACAGTTCCAGCTTGGTGAGCTTCATTGCGGAGTCGGCATTGGGGTCGGCGTCGACGGCGCCCCCCGCCCGGCAGGCAGGGGGGTCACCGGAATCCCCAAAGATAGCGGGTGCGGGAAGCCCCGGGGGTCAGGTCCCGGGATCGGCCGCGAAGATGAAGTAGGTCCGCCCGAGGCGCTTGCCATCGGCGTCGGCCTCCTCGCGGGTGCGGTACGGCCCGATGACGACCCGATAGGGGTCCTCGGGGCCCTTCGGCTGGAGGAGCTGGGCCGCCCATCCGGCGCCCTTGAGCTGGTCCACCAGGGCCTTGGCGAAGTCCTGGTTCTGGGACGCCGAAACCTGGAGGTAGAGCCGCTGACCGGTCACCCCCGACGACGCGGCGGGTGGGGTGACCGGTGGGGTGGGATCGGTCGTGACCGGGGGGGCCGTCGTCGGCGCCACCGTCCCGGTGTCGCGGGGCGTGCTGTCGGCGGTCGCCGGCTCCACGGCGGCCACGGTGACCTCCTGAGCGGCCCCCTTCGGCAGCCAGGGTACCGTGAGGTAGATGTCGGCCGCCGCGCCACGGAGCCGGGCCACCGGGCCCGGCACGGCCCGCAGGAGGTCCCAGGCCACCAGGTCGTCGTGGTCGCGCACGATCAATGACTTGCTCCCGGCCACCAGGGGCAGGTCGGCCGCCCAGGTCGACTGGACCGTGGCAGCAACTTCCCAATGGACCAGGTCGACGACCCAGATCGAATCGCCCTCGAGCGGACGGGCCAGCAGCCAGCGCCCGGTTCGGTCGACACGGAGCGCGCGCGCCGTCCCGGGGAGCTTGAGGGCCTTCATCTCGTCGCCGCTGAAGCGGTCGAGCATGACCAGGTCGTCACGGCTTCGGGCGACGTAGAGCCGGTGGCCCGACGGAGAGAAGGCGGCGACGGTCGGGCTTCCCTTCATCTCGACGAACTTCGGGCCCGGCTTGCCGGAGGGCTCGACGTAGATGAGCCCGGAGTCGGTGGCGACCACGAAGTAGTCGCCGTACCAGGTGCTCGACATCTCGCCGCCGGGAACTTCGAAGCGGCGCAGCTCGCCCTCTTCGCCAATCACCTGGGCGAGGTGGCTGCGACGCGAGTACGCGACCAGCGACGAGCCGGGGGCACGCAGCAACTGCACCGGACCGCCCTCGACCGCGGCCCGGAAGGTGGTCAGGGAACGATTGGCAAAGCGGAGCGGACGCCGCGTCGAGTCGAGCCCGAGGATCACGCCGTCCGGGGTGGCGACCAGCTCGCGCGCATTGACGAGGAAGGGGCGGAAGCGTTCGGTGATCAGGTCGATGCCGATGAGGCGACCCTTGTCGTCGACCGCGTAGACCATCTTCTCTTCGAGGTCGGTCGCCAGCGCCCGCTCGATGGGTGGCAGGCCGGAACTGCGCCAGCCGACGGGCGTGAGTGAATCGGGCCAGAGGAGCGTGGCCGTGCCGCCCTCGGCCGGCAGGCGCAGCAGCACACCGCCCGACGGGAGGCCGGCGGGCAGCGTGCGCTCGGAGGGCTGGGCCTCCTCCCCGCCGCAGGCGGCGAGGAAGAGGAGGCAGCTGAGGGCGATCAGGGACGCGCGTTGAGAGTGGCTCAGAAGACCGGTCCGAACGAAATGGTCCAGAAGGGATTCGTGCCAGGACGCTGCAGCGGCTTGGAGTAGTCGAAGCGCAGGATGACCAGGCCGAAGAGGTTGGTGCGCAACGAGACGCCGACCGAGCGGAGCGGCACGCGGACAGCCGCAGGCGACTCCCCAGCCTCCCGCGTCCACGCCACTCGGCTGCTGCCGCTCCACGCCACGCCGATGTCGTAAAAGAGGGCGCCCTCGATCGGCGGGATGGCCCGCGGCACCCAGCTCCAGTTGGGCGACATCACCGGGAAGCGCAGTTCGGCGTTGCCGATGGCGAACTGGGTGCCGACGAGCTGGTCGAGCGCCACGCAGCCGGTGCTCGAGTTCGGATCCTGGATGGTGTTGTTGCACTCGTTCCGGAGGAACGAACCCGAGGTGTAGCCGCGGAGCAGATCCGGATAGCCGAGGTAGAGGGAAAACCGATCGGCGTCGCGACCGCTGCGGCCGTAGTACATCAGCCGGGTCGCGAGGGTGAACGGCCCGACGAACTTGTCGTACCGGCGATAGTCGGCCGTGGTCTGGATGTACTTCCACCCGCCGAGGGTCGGGGCAATCTCGAAGCGCGAGGAACGGCCGAGCATCGGCCCGACGTACCCGCCGAGGGAGTTGTCGTGCACGAGGGCGAGCGAGGGCTGCAGGAACGAGGTCGAGCCGAGTCCGGTCCGTTCCTGGTAGATGTCGCGGGTCAGCGCGCCGGTGAACGGGTCGTAGACCTCGTTGATGTCGAGGATCGCGTCGTCGACGTTCGTCGCGCGCAGGCCGCTCTCGATCCGCGAGAAGCGGGAGAACGGATACGACCCCTGCGCGAACGCGGAGCGGAGCACCAGGCGGCGATAGCGGGTGACGTACGTCTGCTCGAAATCGGTGGGGCCGTCGGTGATGAACGAACCCTGGTAGAAGAAGTAGGGGTCCTGCTGCAGGCCGACCGCCCAGCTCGCGCGTCGCGAGAGGTTGGCGTAGGCCGCGAGGACCTGGGCCTCATCGATGCGGCCGTTGACGTAGCCGCTGAAGACGAGCTGCCGATCGCCGAGCATGTCGGAGAGCGAGACCGTGGTGCCGCCGAAGAAGCCGCGACCGAAATTGTCGCGGGCATAGCCGATGCTTGGCCGCGCGACGTAGTCGGGCGAGAAGCCGACCTTGTACTTCCGCTCGGTGAACGAGGCGGTGTCGGGGAGCCCCAACGACGCGGAATCCATCAGCGCGATGATCGAAAGCTCCTGGCGCGGTGCCAGCGAGTCGAGCGAGCGCACCAGGGAGTCGGCGGGACGCAGCCCGCGGGCCCCGCGGTAGAGCGCGCTGCCACCGGCAGCCACCGTGGCCTGGGTGGTGTCGGCGACACGGGTCGTGTCCCGGGCGATCGCCGCGGCGGTGATCGTCGGCATGCCGGGGTGCCACGCCTCGCGCTTCAGCGAGCGCGGGTTCGGCAGCTTGTAGACATCGTACTTGCCGTCCTCGTAGTAGACGTAGGCCAGCTGGTCGGCCTTCGGCGCCCACGAGAGAATCGGCGAGAGCGGCGTGATGCCCTGCGCGCCGGTGTAGAAGTCCGTCAGCTGGTACGACGCGCGGTCGGCAAGGTCGTAGAGGAAGATGTTGCTGACGCCGTTGCGGTCGGAGACGAACGCCAGCGACTGACCGTCCGGCGCCCACTGCGGGTTCACGTTCTTGCCGACGTCCATCCCGGGCAGCAGGTCGACGCGGGAGGTGGCGAGGTCGAGCGTCGCCAGCCGGTAGTTGCCGACCGTCAGCATCGTGAAATTGGTGCCCGGACCGCGGTCGGTGGTGAACGCGATCGTCCGGCCGTCGGGCGACCAGGTGGGGTGCAGGTCGGCGTACTTGTCGTTCGTCAGGCGCGTGAGGTTGGTGCCGTCGGCGTTGACCGTGAAGAGGTCGGAGAGGCCGCCGTCGTAGCCGGTGAACACCAGCCGTTTCCCGTCGGGGCTCCACGACGGTGTGGTGACGCCGCTCAGGTCGACGGTGATCCGGCGCACTTCCTTGTTGCGCGCCACATCGACCAGGACGATGTCGTCCTTCGGCCCGCGCTTCGCCGCGAAGGCAAGCAGCTTGCCATCGGGCGACCAGCTCGCCGCGGAATTGATGAAACGGAAGGTCTCGTAGTTCGAGCTCCACGTCGACTTGAGCAGGCGGCGAATCGGCTTGCCGCTCGTGCCATCGGCGAGCCAGAGATCCACGAAGTAGAAGTCCTTCTCCGAGAAGTACGCGACGCGGCTGCCGTCCGGTGAGAGGGCCGGGGCAAGGTGGAGCGTGCCCTCGCTGATCTTCTCGGTGAGCAGCGCCTGCGAGACGTCCTTCGCCTTGTTGCGGGTCGCCAGTTCGGGGAGATAGCGGCGCTGCATCGCCTCGCGCCACTGGTCACCCAGCTGCTTGAAGTCGAGGCCGATGACCCGCCGAAACGAGCCCTCGAGCGATCCGGAGCGTGAGCCAAGGAGGATGGCGCCGACCGCCTCGTCACCCCAGCGCTCGCCGATGTAGGTGATGATCGACTGGCCGAACCGATACGGGAAAATGCGCGGGTCGGTCTCCAGCTGCTGGATCGTCGGCAGCTTCCCTTCGGCGGTCGCATCGCGGATCCACATCGCCGTGTTCGGGTCGAGCTCGCCGATCGAGAAGTACTCCGCCATCCCTTCGACGAACCAGAGCGGCGGGTTCACCGCCATGATGGTCTGCAGCCCACCGCCGGCACGACCACCGGACCAGACGTCGTACTGGAACTGGTGCACCATCTCGTGCTGGAGCACGTGCATGATGTCATCGTACGAGCCGGTCAGCGGCAGGACGTTGCGATGCTTGAGGAAGTCGGTGAAGCCGCCGGTCCCCTCGCCCACTTCGCCGCCCGCCGTGTTCGTCTGGACGAAATCGGAGTGGGAGGCGTAGAGGATGATCGGCTTCCGCTCCTTGAACTGGTGCTTCAGGACGCGCGAGAGCCGAGCGTAGGAGCGCTCCGCCATCCGGGCCACGTCGAGGGCCGCCGCATGTTCGACCGGGTAGTAGTAGAGGTCGAAATGCTCGGTCTCGAGCACCTTGAAGTCGAAGCGGCTGTACTGGACCTTGTTCTGGCCGAAGTACTGCGCGGCGGCCGGCATCGGGGCGATGGCGGCGGCGGCGACGAGGAGGAGCCAGGAGATACGGCGAGTCATCGGAACCTTCCGGCCTGCAGGGTCACTCAGGGATCGGCGAGGAGCACGGGGGCATCCTGCCAGAGTCGCTCCAACTGGTAGAACGCCCGGGTCTCGGGGTGGAACAGGTGGACCACCACGTCCACGAAATCGAGCAACACCCAACGGCCGTGGGTCAGGCCCTCGATGTGGTGGGTGTCGAGGCCGGCGTCCTGCATCGCATCCATCACCCCGTCCGCGAGCCCTCGCACATGGGCGTCGGACGTGCCGGAGGCGATCACGAAGTAATCGGTCGCATCGGTCAGCCCGCGGAGGTCAAGCACGTGGACGCGATGTCCCTTGCGGTCCTCGATCGCGCCGACCACGGCGCGCACCGCAGCGGGGAGGCGACGGTCAACCAACGGGGTGCTCGGGGGTGCCATCCTCAACTTGATACGCCACGGCCCACGCCCCGGATCCAACGTGGGTGCCCAGAACGCCCGTCGCCGGCCCGACAATGATCTCTCGCGGCGTGAAGGCCGCCTGCAACGCCATCCGCACCCGTTCGGCCACCTCGGGCGCCTCGGCGTGAACGATGCCGAAGCGGATCGACCTGGGGCGCGGCGTCAGCGCCGCCGTGATTCGGGCCAGCATCCGCGGGACCACCTGGTCGCGTCCTCGCACCCGGTCCACCGGCTGCAGCCGTCCAGCCGCGTCGACTTCCAGAATCGGTTTGATATCGAGCAGGCCGCCCAGCCAGGCCTTCCCCTTCGATACGCGACCCGAGCGAATCAAGTTGTCGTAGACGTCCACGGTGAGCAGCAGCCCCGATTGATCACGCACCCGGATCAACTCCTTCGCGATGGCGGCGGCGGGCCACCCCGCTTCCGCCAGTTCGGCCCCTCGCAAGGCCAGCAGCCCCAGTCCGACCGAGGCGCTGCGCGAATCCACCAGATGGACGCCGTTGATCCCTGCCGCGTTAACCGCCGCCTGCGCCGAGCCGAGCGTGCCGGAGAGCACCCCGCCGAGAAAGACCCCGACGACTTCTTCCGCCTCCTCCCGCGCCGCCCGGAACGCCCGGACGAACTGGGCGGGCGTGGGTTGGGAGGTCGTCGGCAACTCCTTGGCCGTTCGCAGGCGCCGATAGAAATCCTCGGGCTTCAACTCGATCCGGTCGCGAAAGGTCTCGTGGCCGAACATCACCTGCAGCGGCACCATGATGATCCGGTGTTGATCGAGCACGGCGTCGGGGAGGTCGTTCGACGAATCCACCACGATCGCGACCCGCCGCGTCTCGACGTGCGACAGGCGTCGGTGCTGGGCCCGCATGTCTTCCGCCTTGCGTGCGGTGACCGTGCCCCACTGTTCCGCGTACGTGAAGACGGCGTCGGGGGCGTCGGTATGCACATGGATCTTCAGGATGTCACCTGCGATCCCCACCACCACCGAGCCGCCGAAGCCGTGCATCGCCTCCCGGACGTCGTTGGCGGGGGGCAGCGGGACGCCCCGGACCAACACCTCGGTACAGAACTGGAAGTCGCGCTCGGCGTCGAACCCGGCCATCGCGGCCGGGATCACCGCCTCGCCTTCGAGCGGCATCATTGCTGGCAAGATGGGGTCGCCGTTGATCGCGCGCACGAAGCCCTCGATCATCCTGACAAATCCCTTACCGCCCGCATCGACGACGCCGGCCTCCTTGAGGACCGCCATCATCTCCGGTGTCTTGGCGAGCACCACCTCGGCCTCGTGGTGCAACCGGCGCATGAAGTCGCCGATGTCGGGCGTGCCGGCCGCGGCGAGCTCGGCCGCACGGGCCGCGTCGCGGGCGACCGTGAGAATGGTCCCCTCACACGGCTCGTCGAGGGCACGCTCGAGGGCGTCGGCTCCACGGCGCACCGCCGCGGCGACGACTTCCGTATCGGCGGTGACGCGGTCGTTCAGTCCCTCGGAAAAGCCGATGAGGAAGTGCGCCAGCATCATGCCGGAATTGCCGCGCGCGCCGAGCAGGGCCGCCCGCGCCGCCGTGGTGGCGGTGTCCGGAAGCGAGGCGTCGCCGAGCGCCCGGAGGGCGTCGGCGACGGCACGCAGCGTCAGCGAAAAATTGGTGCCGGTGTCGCCATCAGGCACCGGAAAGACGTTGATCCGGTTCAGCTCGTCCCGGCTGGCCGCGACCCAATCAGCCGCGGCATAGAAGCCGCGCGCGAGTCGGGGGCCATCGAGATAACCGATCCCGACCGTCACCGCCCCTCAGCCTTCGGGGGAGATGTTGACCTTCACTTCGGCGTGGACGTCGTGGTGCAGCTTGACGGCCACCGAGTGGAAGCCGAGCAACTTGATGTGATGCTCCAGGTCGATCTTGCGCTTGTCGACCACGAGGCCCATCGCGCCCAGCGCATCGGCGATGTCCGCCGAGGTGATCGAGCCGAAGAGCTTGCCTTCATCGCCCGCCTTGCGGGTGAGTTCGACGGTGACCGCATTCAGCTTGGCGGCGAAGGCCTGGGCCTCGGCGCGCTCGGCGGCATGCTTGGCGTCGCGGGCCTTCGCCTCGGCGGCGATCCGCTTCTTGTTTCCCTCGGTCGCTTCGAAGGCGAGGCCGTTGGGGAGGAGGAAGTTGCGGGCATAGCCCGGCTTGACGCGGACCAGGTCACCGGCCTTGCCGAGCGAGGGGACAGCCTCGCGAAGAATCAGATCCATCATGGGGCAACTCCTTGGGGCGGCGGCACGCGCCGTCGAAGGTCGAGCCAGGTGTCGGCCACGCCCAGGACGGCGCAGCCCAGTGGTACCAATGCTAACACCGGCACCGCGGCGAGGCACAGGAGCACCACGAAGGGGCGTGGTGCGGGGATCATGGCACTGCGGACGACCGCCAGCCCACGCGCCGCGTAGAGCGTGGCGACCACCAGCAGGAGGTTGCGGACGAGCAATTCGGCGCCGCGGGGCAGGTCGATCAGCACCAGCGCGGTCAGCACCACCAGGGCCCAGATCAGGTGGTCACTGAAGCGAAAGGTGCGAAACGGCGCGGGTGGTGTGCCGAGCGGGTGGCGCGACAACCGATGGTACCACTCCCAGGCCAGCCAACCTCCGAGCAGGGCATAGATCGCGACCATCGCGGGGTAGAGTTCCCCCATCGTCGTGGTCGCCCGGCTGAGCTCCTGGACCAGTTCGGTCGCCGTTGGCGAACTGCTTCCCGAGACCAGCACCTCGGAGTGGACGAGGGGATTCTCCGGGAGACCGAAGCTCGGGAACAGCGCCCGCCATCCTTTCCACGTGGTGCTGACGATCTCGCTTTCGAGGTCGCTGAAGCGGAGGCCGAGCCTGAGGAACCAGCCGATGGTCGCGGTGGCGGCGACGCCGATGGCGATCAGGGTTCGGGTCAGCAGCGAAGGAAACGTCCCGCCCAGTGCCGCCACGACGTAGGCGCCGGTGAAGAAGGCGCCCGCCGCGCGGAGCGTCTGCTCGGGGAGGGTCGTAGGTATCCGCAGCAGCACCGCGATCGAGGTCACCCCGAGGACGATCCAGATCCACTCCCGTGCCGTCGTCGGCCGGGAGAGGAGCAGGAGGACGACCGTTGGGGCGAGGAAGAAAAACGGTGACACGGTTGGGGCCAGCACGAGAAACCCTGCCGCAAGCAGCAGGGTTGGCCACCGCGAACGGGACCCGGGAAGCCCGGGCCCCGGCGGGGTCGTGGTCAGCCGCCGAATCCCTTGATGTACGGGAGGAGGGCGACCTGACGGGCCCGCTTGATGGCGGTGCTGAGCTGGCGCTGGTGACGGGCACAGGTGCCCGACAGGCGGCTCGGCAGGATCTTGCCGCGCTCGGTGAGGAAACGGGTCAGCAACCGCTCATCCTTGAAATCGACGATGCGCACGCCGGATTCGCAGATGGCACAGGTCTTCGATGGGCGGGCCATTACTCGTCGTCCTCCCCGTCCTTGGCAGACGGCGTCGGCGCCATCTGGGCGCCCTCGTTCATCACGATGAGGTGGCGGATCAGCCCCTCGTCCAACTTCAACGCGCGCTCGAACTCCGGCAGCTGGGCCGGGGCGGCATCAAACTTCGCGATGACGTAGTAGCCGGTTTCCTTCCCCGCGATGGGATACGCGAGGGTACGCTTGCCCCAGTGGTCGAGAGCGAATTCCGCTCCCTCGACCTGCGGGATCAACGCGTGGAAGCGATCGAGCTTCTCGGTGACGGCAGCCTCTTCGAGCACGGAGTCGAAGATGTACACCGCCTCATACGAACGGTTCATCAGCACCTTCCTTCGGACATGGTTGCCCCGGGGCTGGTGCGGCACCCGAGGAGGATTGATTGTGGACAGCCATCGAAGATACTAGAAGGGCACCTGCCAGCCCACCCCCCCACGGAGGATGCGCGGCGCGCGGAGGCCGAGGACCGCGGTCCGGCCATTGGCGACCCGGGCCGAGAGGACCCCGAGGGCGGCGCCGGCCACGACATCACTGAGCCAGTGCTTCTCCTCTGCCAACCGGGCCCAGGCGGTGCCGGTGGCGAGGCCATAGAGGCCGGCCCGGGCCCAGGTCGAGCCGGCGGCGTCACCCAGGGTGGTTGCCACGGCGAAGGCCGCAGCGGTGTGCCCCGAGGGGAACGAGGTCTGGCTGGAGAAGGGGGCGAAGTCGAGGCCGTCCCGATCTTGGTCCTGGAAGGGCCTGGCGCGCCCGACGAATTCCTTGGTGGCCTGGGTCACCACGGTCTCGAGCAGGATGGCGGTGGCGGTCTGCCCGGCCAGTCGGACCAGCGCCGGGCGATGGCCCACCCAACCGGCCAAGGCGAGGCCACCGCTGATCCCGGCGATCGCCGGTGCTTCCCCGAAGGTCTTGAGACGGCGGGCCGTCTGGAGCCGCCCCGCCGAGGGGGTGTCGGCGAATCGCCGGCCGATGGACGCGTCCACCAGCATTGAGGCCACCACGATGCCACTGACAGCTCCGACGGTGGGCCACCGCAACGCGATCGGCCCCGGCTGCTGCCCGCCGACCGGGGCCCGAAAGGGCGCCAGCAGGCAGAGGGCAAGCAGCAGGGGCCGCCGCATCAGGAGGTGACTACTTGGCGGTGCCGAGTCGCAGCCAGCGCACCTCGTGCAGTTCGCCGTCCTGAGGGCGCTGCACCAAGAGCGAATCGCCGGCGGCGAGGAGCACCTTGGTCGTCGAGGGCAGCAGGAAGCGGCCGGTCGGCTTCCCGTCGGCGCGGAGCCGGATGAACTCGATCTGCTCGGCCCCGGCGACCGGCGCCGCCAGATAGAGCTGCCCCTCGTGCGTGGCCACGATCCCGGCGAGCGCCGGATGCAGCGTGTCGCTCTTCTGCGTCATGCTGTCGAGGTCGACCTCGGAGAGTTGGCCATCGAGCCTCGCCTGGACGGCGGCCCGCTTGGCGGCGAACTCCTCGGGGGTGATGCGCAGCCGCGGACGATTGATGTGCAACTGCCAGCGCGGGTTGCCGTCGGCCATCTTGCGCACCAGGTCGATCCGGTCCCCTTCACCCCACACGATCTCGCCATCGGGGAAGAGTGCGTAGACGGGGGAAGTGGCGAAGAGCGGCGGTGTCGAGACCAGTTGCGTCCCCTGCAGGCGGACCCACGGCATCGGTGCCTGCAGCAGCAGCTGCCCTGTGGTGTCGGTCGCCTTCTTCAGGAGGAAGATGCGAAATGCACCTTCGCCGGATTCGCTGTGTGCCACCATCCCCTGCAGGATCGGCAACGCGCCGACGAACCCGCGCGCCTCACCGTCTTCGATCGCCGGAATCGGCTTCGACTCGACGAAGACTCCCTTGGCATCGTAGGTCATCGCGCGGGCGCCATCGGTCATCATGTCGATGAGCTCGACGGCGTTGTCCGATCCAGGCCCGACGCCGAGGACCGCCTGATATTCGCCAAGCCCCTGCCCGACGCGACCGATCGTGACCGGCGCCGTGTCGGCGCTCCAGATCTGCACCGGGCGTCCCGGTTCCCAGAGGGCGATGCGATCCCCGCCGAGTCGGTTGGCGATCGGTTGCGTCAGGGGGCAGGCCGACCGGCCGTCGGCCACGCAGACGAGTCGGCCATCCTCCGGCGTCAGCAGCGGCAGGGAATCCACCGCGGCGGCGTCGAGGGTCCAGTTGCCACCGGGCGCCGGCGCCTCTGGGGCGTCGGGTGTGGCACATCCAGCAAGTGAGAGCGCGAGGGCGAGTTGCGCCGCGTGGCGCCAGCGGACAGCGATCACGACATCACCTCAGTTGTTGAATCGGAAGAGCATCAAGTCACCATCCTGTACCACATATTCCTTCCCTTCGGCGCGTGCGAGTCCCTGCTCGCGCGAGGGCTTCCAGCCACCGACCCGGACGAAGTCGGCGTACGCGACGGTTTCGGCGCGAATGAATCCCTTCTCGAAGTCGGAGTGAATCACCCCGGCCGCTTCCGGCGCCTTCGCGCCGACGCGGATGGTCCAGGCGCGGACCTCCTTCTCGCCGGCGGTGAAGTAGCTCTGCAGGTTGAGCAGGTGATAGGCCGCCCGTGCGAGCCGATCGAGTCCCGATTCGTGCACGCCGAGCGACGCCATGAAATCGGCTCGATCATCGGCCGGCAGTTCCGCGAGTTCCGCTTCGACCTTCGCCGAGAAGATCACCACGTCGGCCTGCTCGGCGTCGGCGACGATTGCGGCACGGAGCGCCTCGACATGCGCGTTGCCCGCGGCCAGTTCGTCTTCGCGCACGTTGGCGGCATAGAGGACCGGCTTCGACGTGAGGAGGTTGAGCGACTTGAAGAGCGGCTCCTCCTCCGCCGTGTGCTCGACGGCCCGGGCCAGGCCGCCGTTCTCCAGCACCGCCATCACGCGTTCCATCAACGCCTTCTCCGCCTTGGCCGCGGCGTCCCCGGTCTTGGCCGCACGGGTCGCGCGATCGAGCCGCTTCTCGAGCGAGACCATGTCGGAGAGCGCGAGTTCGGTGTTGATCACCGTGCGGTCGCGCACCGGGTCGGGACCGCCCATCACGTGCTGCACGTCGTCGTCCTCGAAGCAGCGGATGACGTGCACGATCGCGTCGACCTCGCGGATGTTGGCGAGGAACTGGTTGCCGAGGCCTTCGCCCTGCGACGCGCCCTTCACCAGTCCGGCGATGTCGACGAACTGGACCGTGGCGGGGACGGTGCGCTCGGGGTTGATCAACTTGGCGATCTCCCCGATGCGCTCATCCGGCACCTCGACCACGCCGGTGTTCGGCTCGATGGTGGCGAAGGGGTAGTTGGCGACAAGCGCCCCCGCCGACGTGAGGGCGTTGAAGAGCGTGGATTTCCCGACGTTGGGAAGGCCGACAATACCGAGTGCGAGCATGGGTCGTTAGTCGTTGGTCGTTAGTCGTTAGGCAAGCCCCACAGGGCCTGTATGCTGCGCACAATCTAGTACCCCGTGGCGTGGAACGGGGCGGCCCAGCGGGGGCTCCGGACCCATAATGCCCGGATGGGAGATTACCGCAAACTGCTCGTCTGGCAGCGGGCCTATCACCTAACACTTGCGGTGTATCGCGCGACCCGTCGTTTTCCGACGAGCGAGCGGTTTGGACTCTCGGCGCAGCTCCAGCGGGCTACGGTGTCCGTTGTGGCCAACATTGCGGAGGGGGCCGGACGCGGTTCGGAAAAGGAACTCACCCGATTCCTCTGGATCGCTCGGGGATCCCTCACCGAGACGATCGCCGAACTCAGCATCGCCCGCGACCTCGGGTACCTGAATTCAGAGGACGCGGGAGCCCTCATCGGCATGGGCAATGACGTCGGTCGGCTCTTGACCGGCCTGCTCAAAGCGCGAGGGGCGATCCCCCAAAGGAGGACCGCCCCTCTAACGACTAACGACTAACGACTAACGACTAACGACTTCCCGAGCGAAACGAACCACGGCGCGAGCACCAGGCTCACCACGCTCATCAGCTTGATCAGGATGTTCATCGCCGGGCCCGAGGTGTCCTTGAACGGATCGCCAACAGTGTCGCCGACGACGGCCGCCTTGTGCGGGTCGGAGCCCTTGCCGCCGTGCGCGCCGCCTTCGATGTACTTCTTGGCGTTGTCCCAGGCGCCGCCGGCGTTGGCCATGAAGAGTGCCATCATGACGCCGGTGACCGTTGCGCCGGCGAGCAGACCGCCGAGGGTCTTCACGCCGAGGAGCGAACCGGTGAGGACGGGGACGAGGATCGAGGCGACGCCCGGGATGATCATCTCACGCAGGGCGGCCTTGGTCGAGATGTCGACGCAGCGCGCCGAATCCGGCTTGACCCCTTCCTTCCCTTCGAGCAGCCCCGGGATCTCGCGGAACTGGCGGCGGACTTCCTCGACCATCCCCTGCGCCGCGCGACCGACGGCCGTCATCGTCTGGGCGCCGACGAAGAACGGCATCACGCCGCCGAGGAAGAGGCCGATGACGACCATCGGGTCGATCAGGTTGAGGCCGACCTTGTCGAGGCCGACGGCCGACGCGTAGGCCGAGAAGAGCGCCAGCGCGGTGAGCGCGGCCGAGCCGATCGCGAAGCCCTTGCCGATCGCGGCGGTGGTGTTGCCGAGGGCGTCGAGGCCGTCGGTGATCGCGCGGACGTCCTTGCCGAGATGGCTCATCTCGGTGATGCCGCCGGCGTTGTCGGCGATCGGGCCGTAGGCGTCGACCGACATCGTCACGCCCACCGTCGCGAGCATGCCGACCGCGGCGATCGAGATGCCGTAGAGGCCGGCGACCATGAACGAGATGTAGGTGGCGCCGCAGATCAGCAGCACCGGGACGATGCAGCTCTCCATCCCGACGGCGAGGCCGGCGATGATGTTCGTCGCGGGGCCCGTCTCCGACGACTGGGCGATGCGCTTCACCGGGCCCATCGCCGTGTAGTACTCGGTGACGAGGCCGATCAGGATGCCGGACACGGTCCCGGCGAGGACGGCCCAGAACGGCCCCATCGGCGAGAGCGCGGTGCCAGCCTCGTCCACCATGTTGAGCGGCAGCGCGGCGGTCAGCATCCAGGCGAAGACGAGGAAGAGGCCGGCGGCGATGAAGGTCACCAGCCGGAGTGCGTTGGCCGGATTCCCCTTGGCGAGTACGCGCATCGTCAGCACGCCGATCAGCGAGGCGACGAGACCGGCGGTGATGTAGGCGAGCGGGAGGAGCATCGCGGTGAGGCGATTGGTGTCGGGGATCAGCACCGACGTCGCCGCGAGGGCGATCGTCGCGATCACCGAACCGACGTACGACTCGAAGATGTCGGCGCCGAGGCCGGCGACGTCGCCGACGTTGTCACCGACGTTGTCGGCGATGGTGGCCGGATTGCGCGGGTCGTCTTCCGGAATGCCGGCTTCGACCTTGCCGACCAGGTCGGCGCCGACGTCGGCCGCCTTGGTGTAGATGCCGCCGCCGACGCGGGCGAAGAGCGCGATGCTCGAGGCGCCCATGGCGAAGCCGGAGATGATCTCGCCGAAGACCTTGGCGTTCGTGGCCAGTTCGACCTTGCCGAGCGTCATGAAGACGATGGCAATGCCGGCGAGCCCGAGCGAGGCCACCGCGAGACCCATGATGGAGCCGCCGCCGAACGCCACGCGGAGTGCCGCGGCCTGCCCCTCGCCGCGCGCCGCTTCGGCGGTGCGGACGTTGGCGATCGTCGCGCCCTTCATCCCGACCCACCCCGCGGCGACGGAGGCGATGCCACCGAGGACGTAGGCGATGCCGGTCTTCGCGCCAACCGCCACGCCGAGCAACCCGGCCACGACCAGCAGGAAGGGAAGGAGCACGACGTATTCGCGCTTGAGGAAGGCCATGGCGCCAAGCGAGATCTGCTCGGCGAGTTCTTGCATGACGCCGGAACCGGCAGGGCGGCTCTTGACGGCGAAGAAGCTCACCATCGTGGCGACGAGGCCGACAAGTCCGACGGCCAGGGCGTAGAAGGGCAAGGTCTCGGTCATGGTCTCAGTGGGTTCGAGGAAGTGGTGGTCAGGTACGGTTGAAACGGGTCATGGCGATCTCGATGCCGTCGTGCACCCAGCACGCCACGGCCTCCGCCATCTGGTCGAGTGTCGCGTCGAGTGCCGCGCGTTCGTCGTCCGCGAAACGGCCCAGGACCCAGTCGGCGAGGTCGTCGTACTCCAGCGGCTTCGCGCCGACGCCAATCCGGAGGCGGGCGTAATCCTGGCGACGAAGCGCGCCCTCGATGCTCTTGAGGCCGTTGTGCCCGCCGGCCGAGCCCGCCCCGCGGAGGCGAAAGCGGCCAGGGGGCAGCGCGACATCGTCGACGAGCACCAGCAGGTCCGACGCCGGGTCCCACGAGGGGCTCCGCAGCATCCGCAGCGCGTCGCCACTGCGATTCATGTAGGTGTTCGGCTTCAGCAAACGAACGGGGACGCCTTCCAGCGTCCCCGACGTTGCCACCGCTTGCTCGGCACGACGGTACGGAGCCATGCCCCACCGCGCGACGAGGTGATCCAACAGCATCCAGCCGGCGTTGTGCCGAGTGCGCTCGTATTCGGGACCGGGGTTGCCGAGCCCGACGATCGCCTTCGCCACTTAGGCGCCGACGGTCTCGGCCTCGTCGGCCTTGCCCTTCTTGATGACTTCCGGCTCGGCGCCGACCACTTCGGTCGTGGCCGAGACTTCGGCGCGGCTCGGAATCACCGAGACCACCGAGAGGCCGCCATCGTGCATGAACTCACCCTTGGCGAGCGTCAGGTCGCGGACGTGCACGGCATGACCCAGCGCGAGGTGGGTGACATCGACGTCGATGTGCTCGGGGATGTCGGCCGGCAGGACCTTGATGCTGATCCGGTGCAGGTGGTGGTCGAGCACGCCGCCCTGGTTGCGCACGCCGTCGGCGGTGCCGATGACATGGACCGGGACTTCGACGATGATCGGCTCACCGGCGACGACGGCGTAGAGGTCGATGTGAATGACCTCGGCGCGCTTCACCGGATTGCGCTGGACCTCGCGGACCAGGGCCTTGATCGGGGCGCCACCATCGATGGCGACATCGACCAGGGTGGCCTCGCCACCGATCACCTCGAGGAGGCGCCCGAGGGCGCGCGACTCGACGGCGAGCGAGCGGGACTCGATCCCATGCCCGTACAGGACCGCCGGAACCTTGCCTTCGCGGCGCAGGGACCGCGCCGCGCCCTTGCCCGTGTTCGAACGCGATTGCGCGTTGAGCTCTACCTGATGCATTGCCGTCTCCGTCCTTCAGTTCAGTCGTTCAGTCGAACAACGCGCTGACCGACTGGTCGCTGTGCGTATATCCGATCGCCTTGGCCAACAATCCCGCGATCGAGAGCACCTTGAGCGCCGGGAAATGGCGCTCGGGGGGTATCGCGATCGTGTTGGTGACCGCCACTTCGGTCACCGGTGCCGCCGACAGCCGCTCCACCGCGGGCCCCGAGAGCAGGGCATGGGTGGCGCAGATGTAGACATCATTCGCGCCGAGGCGCTTGAGGGCATGGACGGCTTCCGCCATCGTGCCCCCGGTATCGATCATGTCGTCGGCGAGAATGCAGTTCTTGCCGGCGACATCGCCAACCACGTTCACCACTTCTGCCACGTTCGGCCCGGTGCGGCGCTTGTCGATGATCGCCAGCGTGCCGTTGAGCCGCTTGGCAAAGCCTCGGGCCATCTTGGCCGAGCCGACATCGGGCGCCACCACGACCACGTCCTGCAGGTTCATCTGCCGGTAGTGCTGGACGAAGACCGGCGCCGCGTAGAGGTGGTCGACCGGAAGGTCGAAGAACCCCTGCAACTGGTGCTGGTGGAAGTCGATCGCCAGAACGCGATCCGCGCCCGCCACCGACACCATGTTCGCCATCAGCTTCGCGGAGATCGCCACCCGCGGCTGATCCTTGCGGTCCTGACGGGCATACCCGAAGTAGGGCATCACCGCCGTGATCCGCGCCGCACTCGCCCGCCGCGCCGCATCCATGAGCAGCAACAGCTCGAGCATGTTCTCGGCCGGCGGATTCGTCGAATTGATGACGTAGACGTCCCGCCCGCGGACGTTCTCATCGATCCGGACGAAGATCTCCCCATCGGCGAAGCGCTTGAGCGTCACCTTGCAAAGTTGACCGCCCAACTGCTGGGCAATCTCCTCTGCGAGAGGACGATTCGCCGACCCGCTCAGGAGGAGCATCGGCTTCGAAGTCAGGGGTATATCCGCCATAACGACAGCCCGGAAAGATAGCGGTGGGGGGGAAGCTGGGGAAGGGGAGAGAAACCGCGGTATTGCCCCGCGTGGATTCGAACCACGATAGCCGGATCCAAAGACCGGCGTCTTGCCATTAGACGACGGGGCAGAGAGAGCCAAAACTAGCCGTGAGATGGGGTTATGGGGAGGCTCGCTCGGGATGATCGATCATCGATGATCCGGCCTGAGTCCTCACCACCGCACCAAACCGGCCTCCCAGCCGGCTCGCCGCGTCCTCCCGGTCCTGTTCAGTCCGGTAGACGGCGAAGAGGGTGCTTCCCGAGCCGCTCATGCGGCAGAGGAAGGGATGGGTGCCGGCGAGGGCCTCGAAACCGGCACGGATCTGGGGAAAGCGGCCGAAGACGGCCCCCTCGAAGTCGTTGCCGCCGAGGCGGGCCAGGTCGCTCCAGGACTGCAGCACGGTCTGATCGAGGACCACGGTGCCTCGGGGGCCGTCGGCGTCGCGGACCTCGTCGACCCACCGGTAGGCGTCCCCGGTCGGGACGGCTGCGCCCGGGAAGAGGAGGAGCATCGGCTTGGAGGGGAGGGCCGGGAGCCGGAGCAGCCGCTGGCCGTGACCCCAGGCCAGCGCGAGGGGGGCATCGGCGAGGAAGAAGGGGACATCCGCCCCGAGCCGGTTCGCCATCTGGAGCAGTTCCGAGGCGGGGACGGCCCCATTGGCGAGCTGGTTCACCGCCCGGAGTGCCGCGGCCGCATCGCTCGAGCCGCCGCCGAGGCCTCCGCCGGCCGGAATCCGCTTGACCAGCCGCATCGCGACCCCGAAGCGCCGCCCCGTGGCGGCAAGCACGGCATCGGCGGCGCGCCAGGCGAGGTTCTGCTCGGTGGGGCCGACGTCCGCCCCCTCGACGTCGAGCGTGATCCCGGTGTCGGTGCGGGTGACCTCGAGGGTGTCGTGCAGGGCGATCCGGCAGAAGAGCGTCTCGATCCCGTGGTAGCCGGAGGCTTCGCGAGCCAGCACGCGGAGGAAGAGGTTGACCTTGGCGGGGCAGGAGTGCGTGAGCGTCTCGCTCATGCCGCCTCCTGCGGGATCGCCTCGCGGCGAAAGCCCGTGGTCACCGCCGACCAGGCGCCCATCAGGGTGATGGGAACGAAGGTGGTGACGTGGTAGAGCAACCCATACGCGAAGCCCGCTTCGAAGGGAAGACCGTAGAGCGCGGCGAGGGTTCCAGCGATCGCGGCCTCGAACACGCCGAAGTATCCCGGACTCGATGGCATTGCGATGCCGATCATCAGTGCGCCCTGAAGAATCAACGCACCGCTGAACGGGATGTCGAAGCCGAAGGCGGCAAACGCCGCATAGAACGACGCACCGTTGCAGAGCCAGATGGCCAACGACCAGCCAATGACAGGGAACGCCGTGCGCGGGTCGCTGAGGGCAGAAATGCCGAGCAGGATGCGTTCGCCAAAGTGGTAGAGCGCGTCGCCGATTCGGTTGTTCGGCAAGAGCCTGCGGGCGATACCGAGGGTGGTCTCGCGCCGCCACGCCGCAAGCGCGGCCACAATGAGTGCGGCGAGGCCGAGCGCGCCGATCGTCGTGGCGATCTCGGCGATCGGCTTCGTCTTCCCGGGCAAGGTCAGCGACGGATCGATCCCGCCACGCGTCAGCGCGAGCGAGAGAAGGCCTACGGCGACGAGGGCATCCATCACCCGCTCGACGGCAATGCTCGAGAGGGCCGCCGCGAACGGCACGCGGCCCAGCCGGGACACCGCGCCCATGCGCACGACCTCGCCGGCGCGGAACGGCAGCACATTGTTCGCCGCGAACCCCATCGCGATGGCGTGCCACGCGGGGAGCCAGCCGACGGGCCGACCATCCTCGTGATGCAGCAACCAGCGCCACCGCGGGACGCGCAACGGGAAGGCGAGCGTCGCCAGCACCACGGCGAGCAACATCCAGAGCCGATCGGCCGCGACCATGTACTGCCACGACGCGGCCCAGTCGGTCTTCCGGAAGGTGTACCAGACGACGGCCGCGGAGATCGCGAGCCCGAGGGCCAGCTGCATTGCGCGCTTGCCGCGCGGCGCCGACTCAGGCGGCGTCACGAGCCAGCGGCACGAGGTCGAGCAGCTCCTGGATGTAGGGTCGGAGGCGATCGAGTGACACGGTGGGTTCCGAGAGCAGGCCGTTGATTTCCTCGCGCACCTGCGCCGCGCGGTGCAGGGCGGATGGCCCGC
The DNA here is from genome assembly GCA_016720805.1 of Gemmatimonadota bacterium. NCBI lineage: Bacteria > Pseudomonadati > Gemmatimonadota > Gemmatimonadota bacterium. The sequence goes on from JADKJZ010000014.1 coordinate 939,094, forward strand.
GATAGAGCAACTGCTCGATCGGCAGCACGTCGTTGCCGAGCAGGGCATCGAGCGATGGTGCCTCGTCGCCGCGTTGCGCGGTCACGAGGGCGAGCGAACGGTACGCCCGCTCGAGGCGCCCCGGCATTCCGGCCGCGGCGGCCGGGATCATCACGCTCGGCGCGTCGGGCGCCAGTGACTCGATGGCGACGATCGGCGGTTCGTCCGGCGCAAGAGAGTCGATCGACACGATCGGCGGTTCGTCCGGCGCAAGAGAGTCGATCGACACGATCGGCGGTTCGTCCGGCGCGAGGGAGTCGATCGACACGATCGGCAACTCCTCGGGGGCAAGCGACTCGACCGACACGATCGGCAACTCGTCGGGGGCGAGCGACTCGATGGCGACGATCGGCGCCTCGTCGGGCGCGGGTGATTCGATCGCGACGACCGGCGGCTCGTCGGGCCGGAAAGTGACGACGGGAATCGTCGGCGGTGCCGACAGGTCGAGCGCTGGGGGCTGCCACGGGTTGGCGAGCAGCGCCGGGGTCACCGCCGGCGAACCATCGGGCGTGGCATGGAACGCTGCGCCGAGGATCGTCGCCGCGAGGCGGTCACGCGCACCAAGCCGCTCGCCCACCGCAGGGGCATTGCCGGTGTCGGAGAGGAACTGTCCCGCCTCGCGGAGGAGGCCGAGGAAGCGGTCGCGATCACCGCGGGCGAGACCCGCGCCAATCGCACCGGTCAACGCCTGCGCCAGCGGCGCGAGGAAGCGGCCGGTGGGCGACTTCGGCGGCATGGTCGCCAAGGTGCGGTGCAGCACGAAGAGCCGGAGGTCGGCTGCCGCACTCGACGGGCTGCGCTGCAACTGCTCGGCGATTTCCAGCAGGTGGTCGCCGACACCGACCAGTTCGAGTGCGACTGGCGTGGCATCACCGGCAAGCAGGGGCGGGGTCCCGCGGCGAAGGAGTGACTCCCCGCCCTCGGGGGCGAGTGCGCCGATCGGGACCACGTCCCGCTCGCCGGCATACGATGTGAGCAACGCGTCGGCGAGCCCGGCGAGTTCGCGCGGCTGCTCGACGCGGCCGTCGTCGTTCATCGACTTCGCCATCGCCGCCAGCACGTGGGCACCATCGGCAAAGAGGGTGGCGACGTCAGGCGGTGGCGGGACGTCGCTGAGCAAGGTGCGCGTCGCCATCTCCATCGCGTCGAGCAGCTCCGGGAGCGGCGACAGTTCGGCGGAACCGCCCAAACCGCGCAAGGCGCGCATCCGTTCAAGCACTGCCGCTAGTGCGGCCTGGGGTGGCACCGGTGCCAACGCCCGGGCCGCTTCCTCCAGTGAGCCGGCGATCATCGCCGATTCGCGCGCGATGAAGGCGCGAACACCCGGGGTCAGCGCCGGCGTGGCTGGCACCGTCATCTTCACGCCACCCCCGGACGTGGCCCGTTCGATCCGATCGGCCAGGGCGAGGGCGGCGCGGTCGTCCACGGCCTCCCAGGCGGTGGCGCGCTCGGTCAGGTCGCGGAGGGTCTGGAGGCCGTCGAGCCACGCCGCTCGCGGCCCCGGAGCCCACGGGGTCGCGTGGTCGCGGACCTGGCGGGCCAGTGCCTCGAGGCCGGCGGCGGCGCGGGCGAAGGTGCCGAGGCCCGCCATGAGCGCCGCGCCGCGCAGGGCCCGGGCGCCCCGCACCAGTCGCTCCAGCTCGGGGGCATCGCCCGCGACGGCTGGATCGAGGTCGGCGAGGTACTCGCGCGCTTCCAGCGCGAAGAACTCGGCGCGGCGGGCGGCGGTGCTCACGCGCGGGCATCCTCACAGAGCCGCTTCATGGTGCGGACCGCGGGACCGATACCCTCAAAGATGGCGCGGCTCACGACACTGTGTCCGATGTTGAGTTCCTCGATTTCGGGAATGCGGGCGATCGGCAGGACGTTCGCGTAGGTGAGTCCGTGCCCGGCGTGGACCGCGAGCCCGATGCCCGCCGCATACTCCGCCGCCCGCTGCACCTCGGCGAGGGAGCTCCCCCCGTCGTGGTGCCACCCATGAGCGTATCGGCCGGTATGCAGCTCGATCGCAGGGACACCGAGATCCTTGGCCTCATCGATGACGCTGATATCCGGATCGATGAAGAGGGCCACGTGGATTCCGGCCGCGTCGAGGCGACGCAGGGCGGTGCGAAGGTACGGGTCACGCCGCGCCAGGTCGAGGCCACCCTCGGTGGTCACCTCCTCGCGACGCTCGGGGACGATGGTCACCTGATAGGGCCGGAGCCGGCAGGCGAAGTCGACGATGTCTTCCCGGGTCGCCAACTCGAGGTTGCAGACCGTCGTCACCGCCGCCGCGATCCCCTCGACGTCGTGATCCTGGATGTGGCGCCGATCTTCCCGGAGGTGGACCGTGATGCCGTCGGCGCCGTGCGCCTCGGCCTCCGCCGCCGCCCGCCGCGGGTCCGGTTCGTCGGTGCGCCGCGCCTCCCGGAGCGTCGCCACATGATCCACATTGATGTAGAGCCGAAGCGGTCGCATTCACGGCTGCCGGGGTATACGTTTCACCAGTCTTTCCCCCACGAGGTATCGATGCGCGCCATCATCGCTCCAGCCGTTGTCCTGCTTGCGTTGACCGTCGGGTCGTCCGCCGCCGCCCAGTCCCAGAAGGCGACCAGTGCGTCGCAGGCGGTAGAGGAGTATATCCGTGCGGCGTCCGACAGCAATCTGGTCCGCATGGGCCAGCTCTTCGGCACCGACAAGGGAAGCCTCATCGGTCGTCGTGTGGAAGGCACCGACAAGCGGATGATGATCATCCAGGCCTACCTCCACGGCGTCAAGGTTCGTGCGCTCTCCGAGGTGCATGGCGCCAAGGGCAACGAGCGGATTGTCACGACCGAGATCGCCCGGGGGAGCTGCAAGGTCGTCTTGCCGGTCACGGCAGTGGAAAGCGGCAAGGAGGGGTGGCTTGTTCGCAACCTCGATCTCGACGCGGCCAGCAAGGTCAATCAGGCCTGCTCGGGTGGCGGCCGGCCCGGGAACTGATTCGCCTCCGGCGGCGTTTCCTCCGCGAGTGCACTACTCGGTGAGTTCGATCAGCACGCCGTCGGTGCTCTTGGGATGCAGAAATGCTATCCGGCAGCCGCCAGCTCCTGTTCGTGGTGTTGCATCGATCAGGGTGTAGCCTTGCGCCAGCGACGCGGCGAGGGCGGCATCGAGGTCGGGAACGCGGTAGCAGATGTGATGGATGCCCGGCCCGCGCTTGGCGAGGAAGCGGCCAATGGGCGAGTCCGGCTGGATCGGCTCGAGGAGTTCGACCTCGGAATCGCCAAACTCGAGGTGCACGATTCTGGCGCCATCGGCTTCTTCGGGGCCCCGGGTTGGCACCTGCAGGACGTCACGATAGAAGCGAAGGGCGGCATCCACGTCCGGCACGGCGATGCCAATGTGCGCGATAGTAGGCTTCATGGTGGGAACCTAACATGACGGGTGCGTCAGGAGTGATGAAATGAGCGGCAAGACCGTGGTCGTGACCGATGCGACCTTTGCAGATGAAGTGACCGGGACCAAGGGTCTCGTGATGGTCGATTTCTGGGCGGAGTGGTGCGGGCCGTGCCGGGCGATCGCCCCGACGCTGGAAGCGCTGGCCGAGGAATACGCGGGCCAGGTCAAGGTGGCCAAGCTTGATGTCGACTCGAACCAGCAGACTGCGATGAAGTTCAACGTCCGCTCGATTCCAATGATCGCCTTCTTCAAGGATGGTCAGCACGTCGATACCGTGGTGGGTGCCATGCCCCGCCCGGCGTTCGAAGCGAAGATCAAGCAGCACCTGGCCTGATCCAGGCCCCCCGACGGCGGCCCCGGCGAGATGACGCCGGGGCCGCTGTCGGCTTTCTTTCCCCACATGAGCTCCCCCGGCACCCTCTACGTCGTTGCCACCCCCCTCGGCCACCTAGGGGATCTTTCGACGCGCGCGGTCGAGACCCTTCGCACCGTGGACACCGTTGCGGCGGAGGACACCCGGCGCACGTTGGGATTGCTGGCGTCCATCGGCGCCCATCCACGGCTCCTCTCCTACCACGCCCATAGCGGGGCGAACCGTGCCGAGGCGCTGCTGGCGGTGCTCACCGCCGGGCGGGATGTGGCGCTGGTCACCGATGCCGGCACGCCGGCCATCAGCGACCCCGGCCATGAGCTGGTGGCGGCCGCTCGCGCGGCTGGCCTCACGGTGGTCCCCATTCCGGGACCGTCGTCCGTCGCGACAGCGCTCTCAGCCTCGGGACTCCCTGGCGACCGTTACCTCTTTCTTGGCTTCCTGCCACGGAAGGGGGTGGAACGAAAGCGGTTGCTCGAGCGTGCGGCCGGGGAGCCGTGGAGCGTCGTCCTTTTCGAGGCGGCGAATCGCCTCCCGGAGTTGCTCGACGATCTTGCAGCGGCGTGTGGCGCCGAACGGCAGGCGGTGGTCTGCCGCGAGCTCACCAAGCTGCACGAGGAATTTCGCGCGGGAACCTTGAGCGCCCTCTCGGAGCACTACGGGGAGACCGCCGCGCGGGGCGAGGTGACGCTGGTCCTGGCGGGTCGCGGCGATCATCTCGGCGATGATGAGCCCGTCGCCGACCCCGCCGAGATCATGGCCGCGGTGCGCAACGGACTCGCCGCGGGCGAATCTCGGAAGGATCTGGTCCGTATGGTCAGTACCCGCTTTGGTCTGCCTCGCAACGATGCCTACCGCCTGGTCATGGACGAATCATGATGCCTCGCGTCACCACCATGCTCCTCCTCGCCGTGGCGCTCGCGCCGCCGGCGTCAGGGCAGGTGGCGCGACCCGCCGCGAGTGCGTTGACGATCGGTCGGCTGCACTATGAAGGCGGCGGGGACTGGTACGCCAACCCCACATCGCTGCCCAATCTCCTCGCTGCCATCGAGGAACGCACGGCGCTACCCACCGCCGGGACGGAGCGCGTGGTGCGTCTCGCCGACGCCGATCTCTGGGACGTGCCGTATCTCTACGCCACCGGGCACGGCAACATCAGCTTCACCGATCAGGAACGGGCGACGCTCCGGCGCTGGTTGTTGCAGGGCGGCTTTCTCCACGTCGACGACAATTACGGCCTCGATGTCTCGTGGCGTCGCGAGGTGGCGAAGCTCTTTCCCGACCGACCCTTCGTCGAAGTACCGCTCGATCATCCGATCTACCACCTGGTCTACGATTTTCCGGCCGGCATTCCCAAGATCCACGAGCACGACGGCAAGCCGGCGCAGGGTTTCGGCATCTTCGTCGAGGGGCGTCTGGTCCTCTATTACAGCTATCAATCCGATCTGGGTGATGGCTGGGAAGATCCCGCCGTCCACAACGATCCCGCCCCGGTGCGCGAAGCCGCACTCCGGATGGGGGTGAATCTGTTTGCGTACGCCGTGGGATGGGGTGGATGAGCGACGCCCCATTGGAGCATGCGCTCGATGCGGCCGCGCGCCCACTGCGCGGGTTGCGCGGGCTGGCGCGCCTGCTGCCCGCGCTCGCCGCGGTTGCCAGCGGTGCGGCGTTGGTCGCGTGGTTGACGCGCGCTGGAGTTGTGGTGGGCCCGATCACGATCCTGGTTGGGTGGGTCGTCGCGGTGAGTCTGCTCGTGGCGGGCGTGATCGCCGCGCGTCGCGCGATCGCCGCGCTCGGGCCATGGCGGGTCGCGGCACAGCTCGAGGCCGACGGCGCGTGGCGACAGGGTGCCCTGACGACGGTGCTCGACGGGAGCGTCGCGGGAACGTCTGACGTCCTCCATCGGGCCGCTGGTACGGCACGAGCGGAAGAAGTGCGCAGCCGCGCGCGTGATGCATTGGGTCCCGCACTTGCGACCGAGCGTTACCGCGCGCGCATCGCCTCCGCGATCCTCGTGTTGGGCGTCGTCGCCCTCGCGGTCGCGCAGCCGCTGCGCGGGGCCCCGGCGCGCCTCTGGCGGCCGGTCGAGGCATGGCGGAGCCTCACCGCCCCGGTGCGGCTGATGGTGCGGGACAGCATCGTGGCGCGTGGCGCCCGCGCCACCCTGCTCGTCGAAGCAGTCGGGCAACGCTCCGCGGTTGTGGTGACCCGCAGCGCCGGCGAGGCGTGGCGGCAGGATACCATCGCGCTCGATGTCGACGGCCATGGCACCTTCGAGACGCCTCCGCTCGGCGCGGACCTCGTCGCCCGCGCCGAGGCGGGTGGACGGACCTCCGGGGAGCGGACCGTGACGGTGCGACTCCCCGCGTTTCTCGGCGCGTTGACCCTCACTGCGATCTATCCGCGCTACCTCGCGCTCCCCGACGAGGAGCTCGCGATCGCAGGCGACACGCTGGTGCTTCCCGAGGGCACGGCGCTTCGGCTCCGTGGGCGCGCCACCACGCCGATCGCCGCGGTCGGGCTCGAGAGCGGCACGCTCGCCTTTCCGTTGGGCGTGCAGGGCATGGCGTTCGAGGGGTCCGTCCAGCCGTCGCGCGATGGCCAGTACACCCTGCGCGTCTCCCTGCCTGGTGGAGGCGCGTTGGAGGGGGAACCACCGACGTTCGCGGTGCGGCTGGTCGCCGACAGCTCGCCGACGATCGACCTTCCCGTTCCCGGCGCGGACACCGTCGCACCGCCGTCGTTGCGACTGCCATTGGTGATCGCGCTGGCCGACGACCACGGCCTGACGGACGCCGGACTGGAATGGCGCCGTGGGGCCAAGGGTGTCACCACGCGCCTGCCGGTACCGTTGCCGACGGGCACCACCGATCGGGCGCTGCTCTCGAGCGCGCTCGACCTGGTGGCACTCGGGCTGCGCGCAGGGGACACCCTCTACTACACCGCCGTGGCGACGGACAACGCGCCGGCGCGCCATCGTGGTCGCTCGCGGGAGTTTCTGGTGCGGCTCCCGACCGAGACCGAACAGCGCGCGGCCCGTGCGCAGCAGACGGCCACGACGGCGCGAGGGCTCGACTCGCTGGCGGCCGCGGCGAAGCAGGCGCAGCGACAGACCGAAGACCTCGCACAGGAGCGGCAACGGCCGGCGGGGGCCAACGGCAGCAGCGACTCCGATCCGTTGGCGCTCGAAACGGCCCGCAAGGCCGAGGCGGCTGCGCAGGCGCAGAGCAAGGTGATGGAGGACGCCGCGAAGTTGCAGCACCAGGTCGACGCGCTGCGTCAGGCGGCCGAACGCGAAGGGCTCGCCGATTCAACGCTCGCGAAGCAACTGGGCGACATCCGCAAACTGCTGGACGAAGCGATCTCGCCGGAACTGAAGGCCCAGCTCGCGGAATTGCGGAAGGCGCTGGCCGATCTCGACGCGCCACGAACGCGAGACGCCCTGCAGTCGATGGCCCAGCAGCAGGCGAAGACCAAGGACGCCATCGAGCAGGCGCGCGAACTCTTCAAGCGCGCCGCGCTTGAGACGTCGCTCGCCACGATGGCGCAGGAGGCGAAGCGGCTCGCCGAGGCGCAGAAGGAGGTGGCCAAGCAACTCGGTGGTCGCGACAGCACCGCCTCGGCGGCGGCGGAACGCACCCTCGCCAAGCAGGCCGACTCGCTCGCGAATGCCCTCGATCGCGCAGCCGAGAAGGTGCCGACCGCCGCGACCAAGGAAGGGCTGCAGCAAGCCGCGCAGCAGGCCCGGCAGGCGCAACAGCAGATGCAGCAGGCGGCGCAGTCGGCGTCGCAGGGCGATCGACAGGAAGCGCAGCAGGGCGGGGAGCAGGCACAGGCCAAGCTCGACCAGCTCGACCAGAAGATCCGTGAGGAACGCGGCGAGATGCAAAAGCAAATGCGCGCCGAGACCGTGCGGGCCCTCGATCGCATTCTGGCGGAGACGGCACGACTTGCCGAGCGGCAGGTGGCGGTCGCCGATGCGCTGCGTCGGGGCGCACTCCTCGCGCCGGTGCGTGCGGAGGAGTCGGTGCTTGCCGAGGGTGCGGGGAAGCTGGTCGATCAGGCGATTGCGGCCGGAGCGACCAACGCCCTGGTCTCGCCGCGGATTGCGGGGGCACTCGCTGCCGCACGGCAGGCGATGCGAGGCGCCATCGATGCCGTGTCGACGGTGACGCCAAACTATCGCGCGGCCACCGAGCTTGCGGGCGACGGCGTCGATGCCCTGGCGGTGGCGGCCTTCTCGCTGCTGCGGGCGCGGGACAATGTCAGCGGCTCGCAATCAGGAAGCGGCGTGCAGGAGATGATGGAGCAGATGCAGCAGATGGCGGGGAAGCAGGGCAAGATGGCGCAGGACGCGGCCGGCATGATGGAGCAGGGCGAGAGTGGCATGCAGCAGATGATGCAGATGGCGATGCAGCAGCGGGCAGTGGCACAACAACTGGAGCGCATGAAGTCGCAGGGGATGCTCCCCGGCGCGGGGTCGCTCGCCCAGGAGGCCAAGGAGCTCGCCCGGACGTTGGAGACGGGGAAGCTCGATCGCGAGACGGTGCAGCGCCAGGATCGACTGTTCCGCAAGATGCTCGACGCCGGTCGCACCCTCCAGGGCGAGGAGAAGGACGACGCCAAGGAGCGGCAGAGTACCACCGCGACCGACGGTGCCCTCAAGCGCCCCGATCCGCTCGACCCGCGGCTCAAGAGTGGCGCTGACGACATTCGGCTCCCCGGATGGGAGGCGTTGCAACGACTCAATCCGGACGAGCGGCGCCGGGTGCTCGAGTACTTCCGCCGCCTGAGTTCGGGCACGCCATGAGCGGAGTGCTTCGTGCGGTGCTCCTCGCCGCGGCCTGCTGGGCGGGCGGTGCGTCCGCGCAACAGCCGCGCCCGCCTGCCGTCACGGAGCCACTGGCCCGGGCGGTGGCGGCCGAACGTCGGGGCGCCGATACGGAGGCGGCGGCGGCCTACCTCCAAGCGCTCAGTGTCCAGCCGGCGTCGGGGGAGGCGTTGCTCGGCGCCGAACGGATGCTGCAGAACCTCGGGCGCAGTCGGGAGCTCTTGCCACTCGCCGTGCAGGCGGTCGCCCACGATTCCACCACGGTCGCGATCCTCTCCATGGCGGTCCGGACCTTTGCGCGTGCCGGCCTGGTCGATTCGGCTCGGCGCTACGCCCTGCGGTGGTCCGCCGCCACACCCGGCGAGGACACCCCGTTCCGCGATTGGTCGGATGCGGCGATCGAGGGCCGCGATGTCCGCTCGGCGCGGGCCGCACTCGAGGAGGGGCGCAAGCGCCTCGGCGCGCTGGCGCTCGGCCCCGACTACGCCCAGGTATTGCAGATGGCCGGAGACTACGCGGCCGCAACGAAGCAGTGGATGGATGTGCTCGCCGTCACGCCCAGCTATCGAAACGGTGCGCTGATACTGCTCGGCCAGGCACCGCCGGCGCAGCGCGGGGTGGTGCGCGAGACGATCCTGCGCGACGGTGACGTTTCGGCGCGCCGACTGCTCGCCCTGCTGCAAGTCCGCTGGGGTGACCTCGAGGCCGGCTTTGCGCAGATGCGCGCCTTGCTCCCGGCCGATCGGGCGCAGGGCGTCGCCTTGCTGACCGCGCTCCTCGAAGAGCTGCGGGGCCGAACCGATCCACCGGCCCAACAGGTTCGGGGCGGCGCGCTCGAGATCATCGCCTCGCGGCAAGATGGCGCCGCAGCCGCACGGACCCGACTCGATGCGGCGAAGGCATTCGCCGACGGCGGCAACGAACGCGACGCCCGCCGATTGCTCGGCCTCGTCGCCGCCGATGCCAATGCACCCGCCGGCGCGTCCACGGGCGCTTCGGGAACGCTGCTCGGTGTGCTGATCGCCGAGGGGAAGGCTGCGGAGGCCGAGTCGGTGCTGGCGACGATGGCGGGGGCACTCGATTTCGACCAGCGCGACCAGGCCCGCCGCCGGATTGCGATGGCGTGGGCCAAGGGTGGGCAGTTCGACCGGGCCGATGCGTTGGTGGTCACCGATTCGTCGGTCCCGGGCTTTGATCTGCGGGGACGACTCCGCCTCTATCGTGGCGACCTCGCCGGCGCGAGTGCGCTGCTCAAGGAGGCCGGCCCGTTCGACGATGATCGTGAGCTCGCCGTGGCCCGGGTCACCATCCTCGCGCTGCTGCAGGCGGTCGGCAAGGACTCGGTGCCGGCCTTGGGGACCGCGCTGCTCAACCTCGAGCGGGGCGATTCCGCGGCGGCGCTGCGCGCCCTGACCGCTTTGGCCGACAGCCTGCCGGTGGCCGGTGGCGCCGAGACCCGTCTGCTCGCCGGACGGATCGCCGGTGCCCAGGGGGACACCGCCGCTGCCCGCGCGCTGTTGCTCGCGGCCGATACGATCGCCGCGCCCTCGACCGCCGCCTCGGCACGCCTCGCCCTGGCCGAGCTCGACGCCGCGGCCGGCAAGGTGACGGAGGCGACCGAGAGGCTCGAACGCTTGCTGATCGAGTTCCCGACCAGCGCCGTGGCACCGGAGGCCCGTCGATTGCGCGACGCGCTCCGGCGCACCGCCGGACCCGGGGGTGCGGGATGATCGATCGCCGCGATTTCCTGCGCGTTGCTCTCGCCAGTGGCGGCAGTGTGTTGCTCCCCCGCCGCGGGTGGGGGAGTGCACGGTCTGCGCGTGCGTCATTCCTGGTGCCGATGGACGATGCGCAGGGCGACCACCTGAAGGCGTACGGGGTGGCGTTTCGGGCGCTGGAGCGTGGCGAGAAATCGGAGTGGCTGCTCAACTACCGTGGCGGATCATTCCTGATGCCCGCAAGCGACGCCGTGCAGCGGGACGCCACGTTGGCCGGCGTGACGCTCGAGTCGGCGACCGACGGCGCGGTGGCGGAGATGCGAGCGCAGTTGCAAGGAGGCAACATGGACGCCGTGCCGTTGGAGAAGGCGCCGCGGATGGCGGTCTATGCCCCACCCAACGCTGCCCCGTGGGACGACGCGGTGACGATGGTGCTGGAGTACGCCGGGATCAAGTACGACCGTGTCTGGGATCCCGAAGTGATCGGGGGGCGGCTGACCAACTACGATTGGCTCCATCTGCACCACGAGGATTTCACGGGGCAATACTCGAAGTTCGTCCTGAACTACGCCGGTGCCCCGTGGCTGCAATCGATGATGGACCTGAATCGCGGGACGGCGCAGCAACTCGGTTTCGCCAACGTGCCTGCGATGAAGCGCGCCGTGGCGCAGAAGATCAGCGGCTTCGTGGACCGCGGTGGCTTTCTCTTTGCGATGTGCACCGCGACCGAAACGCTCGACCTGGCACTGGCCAGCGATGGTGTCGACATCGCGGCGGCCTACGCGGACGGGACACCGATGGATCCGCGCGCCTCGTCGCTGATGCACTGGGACGCCGCCTTGGCCTTCCAGGGGGCCACGCTCGAACAGTCGCCCTCGCTGGCGGTGTTCAGCGATATTGACGGCCACCAGGTCAACGGGGTGGCGCGGCAACCGCTCGGGGCGTTCACGCTCTTCAACTTCTCGGCAAAGATCGATCCGGTGGCGACCATGCTGGTGCAGAACCACCGGCAGGTGATCCCGGACTTTTTCGGCCTCACGACCTCATTTCGTCGGGATCGCCTCAAGCCCGATGTGATCGTGCTGGGTGATGAACTCGGGGCCCCGTGGGTCAAGTACATCCATGGGTCGCGGGGGAAGGGCACCTGGACCTTCTTCGGGGGGCATGACCCGGAAGATCCCCAGCACGCCATCGGCGACGCACCGACCGACCTTGCGCTGCACCCGGGGTCGCCCGGCTACCGACTGATTCTCAACAACGTCCTCTTCCCTGCGGCGAAGAAGAAGGAACTGAAGACCTGAACGATCGTCTGTCGCCGGCGGTGCGGGATGCACTGCGCCGGGAAATCAGCGCCGCCGATGGCAACGAAGTCTCCTTCGTCGCCACGCTCGATACCGACCGGATCATCACGGCCGTCCGCGTCGTCGCGCGCGGCACCGTCGATCGCGTGCTCGCGCTTCCGGGCGTGGCGCGCGCCGGAGAGATGTTGCTGCACAACCATCCGAGCGGCCACCTCGAGCCGTCGATGGCCGACCTCTCCGTCGCGGCCCGCGCGCACGATGACGGCATCGGCTTCGGGATCGTCGACAACACCGGGCAGCGACTGTACGTGGTGGTGGAGGTGCCGACCGCCCGCCTCGAGATCAAGCTCGACCCCTTCGAGGTGATCGAACAGCTCGGCGAGCACGGTCCGATCTCGAAGGAGCTGGGTGGCTACGAGGATCGGCGCAGCCAGCGCGACCTGGCCGCGCACCTCGTCGATGCCTACAACGATGGCGGCGTCTTGTTGCTGGAGGCGGGAACCGGCGTCGGCAAGTCGTTCGCCTACCTGGTGCCGGCGCTGGCCTGGGCCAAGGCCAATGGCGAGCGCACCGTCATCTCGACCAACACGATCAACCTGCAGGAGCAGCTGGTCGGGAAGGATCTGCCATTGCTTGCCCGTGCGCTCGGCACGGCGGAACACACCCCGACCTTCGCCCTGCTCAAGGGCTGGCGCAACTACCTCTGCCGGGCCCGGCTCGAGACCGCCAGTGCGAGTCAGCAGTCGCTGCTGGAGGGCGATCGGTTGCAGGAGCTGCTCGACCTCACGGCATGGGCATCGCACACCGAGGACGGCACCCTCGCCGACCTGCCGGCGCCACCGACCAGCGAAGTGTGGGACGAAGTGGCCGCCGAGGCCGACCTGTGCACGCGGCTGCAGTGCCGACATTTCGACAAGTGCTTTGTCTTCCGGGCACGGCGCCGCGCCGCGCAGGCAGACGTGGTGGTCGTCAACCACCACTTGCTCGCCGCCGACCTCGCCGTCCGCCAGGCGTCGGACAACTGGATGGAAGCCGCGGTGCTGCCGGCCTACCAGCGGATCATCCTCGACGAAGCCCACCACCTCGAGGACGTCGCCGCGTCGCACCTCGGCGTGCAGGTGTCGAGTCGCGGCATTCGTCGACTGCTCAATCGGCTCGAGCGAAACGGCAAGGGCCTCGTGCCCTCGCTGCAGCGCGATCTCGCCACGGCCGACGACCTGCTCTCGCGCGCGTCGCTCGACCTGATCCGCGATCGACTCGCGCCGGCCGTGGCGGAGGCGCGCCGTGCCGCCGAGGGCCTGGTGCTGCGGCTCTTCGGCTTCCTGGAACAGCAGGGGAGCGGGCAAGTGCGGCTCGACGACACCTTCGGGTCGCAGGCGATCTGGACCGAGGGGTTGACCAACGAGCTCGAGGCGACCGTCCGCTCATTTCAATTGATTGCCGAGGTGACCGAGACGATCGCCGACCGCTTGGCGCAGGCCGAGGGGACCGAGCGTCGCGAGCAGTTGCTGATGGAGTGCCGTGGTGTCATCCGCCGCCTCGACTCCGCGGCGGACGGGCTGAACATCACGTTGCGTCCCGCGGTGGGCCGTCCGCCGGAAGTGCGCTGGATCGAACGGACCGGGCCCAAGGGGCAGGCGCTGCAGATGGCCGCGGTGCCACTCGACCTGGCACCCACGCTGCGCGCGCTGCTCTTCGACCGCGTGAAGACGGTGGCGCTCACGAGTGCCACGCTGGCCACCGGCGGCGACTTTTCCTTCCTCTCGTCGAGGATCGGCCTTGGTGGCAGTGATTCCCCGATCACGCTGGCCGAGGTGTTCCCGTCGCCGTTTGACTACGGCGCCCAATGCCTGCTCGGCGTGCCGGAGGATGTCCCCGATCCGCGCGAGGACGAGGCCGGCCACGACGCCGCCATCGTCGACGTGGTGCACGACCTCGCCTTCGCCGGCGATGGCGGCATCTTCGTGCTCTTTACGTCGCATGCGGCCCTGCGCCGCGCGGCGGTCACGCTGCGTTCGGTGCTGGGTGAACGATTCCCCATTCTGGTCCAGGGGGAGGGACAGCGCGACCACCTCCTGCGCCGATTCCGCGAGACCGGCAACGCCATCCTGCTGGGTACCGATTCCTTCTGGGAAGGCGTAGACGTGCCGGGTCGGGCGCTCCGCAGCCTCGTGCTGGCCAAGCTACCTTTCAAGGTTCCGGCGGAGCCGATCACTGCGGCCCGCCTGGAGCGGATCGCGGAGCAGGGCGAGGACGGCTTCTCCGGCTATCTGCTCCCGCACGCCGCGCTCAAGCTGAAGCAGGGCTTCGGCCGGCTGATCCGCAGCGCCCAGGACGTCGGCGTGGTGATCCTGCTCGACCGTCGTGTGGTGACGAAGCGGTATGGCATGATGTTGCTCGAGGGACTGCCGCCGGCCGACCGCGTGATCGGTCCCTGGAGCCAGGTGCGCAGCAAGTGTGAAGACTTCTTCGCCCGTCACGGGATCGGAGCGGCACCATGATGGTGGTTCAACCGAGCAAGATCGTCTGCGTCGGTCGCAACTATGCGGCGCACGCCAAGGAACTCGGCAACGAGATCCCGAAGAATCCGATGCTCTTCTTCAAGCCACCCTCGGCGCTGCTCGCGCCGGGCGGTACGATTGTCATCCCGTCGGTCTCTCAGCAGGTGGAGTACGAGGCGGAGATCGGCGTGGTGATCGGGACGCGCGCCTCGAAGGTCTCGGCAGCCGACGCCATGCAGTATGTGCGCGGCTTCACCTGCGGCAACGACGTCACCTGTCGCGACCTGCAAAAGCCGGACGGCCAGTGGGGACGCGCCAAGGGATTCGACACCTTCTGCCCGGTGGGGCCGGTGGTGGCCGAGGGTCTCGACTGGACCCGGCTCGAGGTGATCGGTCGGGTCAACGGGGAAGAGAGGCAGCGCGCCCCCGTGAGCGACATGATCTTCTCGATTCCGGTGCTGATCGAATACATCAGCGGCATCATGACCCTCGAACCCGGGGATCTCATCCTGACCGGAACACCGGAGGGTGTGGGGCGGCTCCACCCCGGGGACGTCGTTGAAGTCGAGATCCCCGGCGTGGGGATCCTGAGGAATACCGTGGCGGGAGGGGACGCATGATTCAGATCAGCGATCGGGTCGGACAACTGCCGGGATATCCTCTCGCGAAGATCCCGACCATCAAGCGTCGCCTCATCGAGGCCGGCGTCGATGTGATCGACCTGGGTGCGGGCGATGCGGATGGCCCGCCGCCCAAGGCGGTGGTTGATGCCTTGAAGGCCGCGCTCGACGTCACGGCCAATCACAAGTACGGATTCCAGCAGGGGCTCCCCGCCTACCGTGAAGCGGCGGTGCGCTGGGTGGAGCGCCGCTTCGGCCAGCGATTCGATGCTTACACGGAAATGCTGCCGTTGATTGGCTCGAAGGAAGGACTCTCGCACCTGCCGATGGCGGTGTGCAATCCTGGTGACGTCGCGATCATTCCGGAGCCCGGCTATCAGGCCTACATCGGCGGTTCAATGCTCGCCGGTGCGGAACCGGTGGTCGTGCCGCTTCGCCCCGAGCACAACTTCCTGGTGGAGCTCGACACCCTCCCCGAGGAGACGCTGCGTCGGGCGAAGGTGGTGTTCGTGAACTACCCGAACAACCCGACCGCCGCCGTGGCGTCGCGCGAATATCTCCAGCGCCTGGTCGCGGCGTGCCGTCGCCACGATATCGTCCTGGCGTACGACAACCCGTACTGCGACCTGACCTTCGACGGTTACGTGGCACCGAGCATCTTCGAGATCGAGGGCGCGCGCGACGTCGCCGTCGAGTACTTCTCGCTGTCGAAGTCGTTCCAGATGACGGGGTGGCGTCTCGGCTTCGTGGTCGGGCGCTCGGAGCTGATCACCGCGCTCACGAAGGTGAAGAGCTACGTCGATACCGGGCCGTTCCTGGCGTTGCAGGCCGCGGGCGCGTGGACGCTGGACCACGCCGAGGAGCTGGTGAAGCCGATCGTGGCGGAGCTCCAGGTGCGTCGCGATGCCGCCGTCGAGGCGCTCCGGGCGCAGGGATTCACGGTCGAGGTGCCGATCGCCGCGATGTACCTCTGGATTCCGTTGCCCCCGGGGATCGCGTCGGCGGATTTCTCGACCCGCGCGCTGGAGGAGGAGGGCGTCGTGACGATGGCGGGGAGCGGCTTTGGTCCGGGAGGCGAGGGCTTCTTCCGGATTGCCCTCACGCAGCCTGCGCCGCGGATCCGGGAAGCGGTGACGCGTCTTGGGCGCACCCTCGCGGCGTGCCGGGACGCGGTTGCTCTCGCCCAGGGCTGAGCGGGCGTTTCAACTCGCCCCCATCGCGCCGGCGGGATGGGGGCTCTGGCTGATCGCAGGGATGGCGCACCTCGCCGTGCTGGTCGGGTGGCAATGGAGCCTGCTGGATTCCGCCGAGCGCGCGGCGTCGCCGTTGTTGGCCCCGATGGCCACGACGGTGATGCGGCCGGATCCAGTGCCGATGCGGTACCGTCCGATCGCGCTCGCGCCGGTGACGCCGCGCGGGATGGTGCAGCGTGCGCCGAGGGCGTCCCCCGCCGTCGTCGCGCCCCCCGCGAGCCGACCGCCTGCGGTCGTGGCCGTCGCCCCGCCGAGTGCGCCGGGTGACACGGGACGCATCGCGCCCGCCGCGGCGCCGACGCCGGTCGTTGCCGCGGCGCCATCCCCCCGATCGCCGCTGACACCAGCGTACGGGAGTGGTCGCCTCTGGGTCCAGCCGTTGCCGATGTCGCCGCGCGAAATTGCGGCGACGCTCGCGGGGAAGTCGATGGACGAGGTGGCCGACTCGCTGGTGGCGGTCATGGTCCAGCAGTACATCGATGCCCTGGCGGCGGAGCGGGCCAATCCGGCGAATCGGCCACCGTCGTGGACGACCACCATCGGCGGCAAGAAGGTCGGCATCGACGGCCAGTGGATCTACATCGGCCCGATCAAGTTGCCGACGGCGCTGCTGGGGCTCCTGCCGATCAACATGCAGGGGAACCCGACGCAGGCGGAGATGAACAAGCGGCTCAACGCGATGCGCGAGGACCTCTTCTTCGCGGCGCGTCGGGCCGCCACCCTCGAGGAGTTCAAGAAGAACGTGGCCGAACTTCGGAAGCAGAAGCAGTACGAATACGACCTGCGCAAGGCGCAGCGGACCCTGCCCGACAGCGGGAGGCCGTGATGAAGCTCGTGGATGCGGCCGAGACCGTCGCGGTCGTTGTGGCGGCTTCGCTCGACGCCGAGTCGCCGGATCGGCTGGTGGCCCTCGCCCTGCAGCGCGAAATCGGCACCCGCGGGGCGGGGCATCCGTACCGACGTGCCGTGCTGATGAGTGACCAGGCGTGGTTCGAGACCCCCCTCTTTCACACCGCCCCGACGATCGCGGTCGGCGGCCCCGGTGTGAATGGCGTCTCGGCGCGATTCGGGCAGGAACTCCCGACCGTCTGGACCGCCGACGATCGCTCCCTGATCCAGGCGGAGTTTCGTGAGTCGGTGCCTCGCGTCACTCTGTGGGGCATGGACGCTGCCGCGACCGCGGCTGCCGTCGACGCGTTCATCGCGCGCGGATGGCTCGATGAATTCCTGGACCGCTGCTGGCGCTTCCGCGCCGGAACCTTCGCCTGAGGCTCCTGATGCGTCATCGTCTTGTTCCGTTCGTGGCTCTACTCGCACTCCCCGCCGCCCTCGCGGCCCAAGGCACGAAGCGGTCGGCGGTGCCGTCAGCGTTCGCGCCGACCACCACCGCCGTCGCGCGTGAGCTCTCGGGCCCCAAGGCCCTCGCGACGGTGGCGTTCGTCGAGCAGTTCTATCGCTTGCCGGGGAATCGCGGCTTCAACGCCTCGATTGATACCGTCGCCGCCTTGCTGCGACAGGCGGGCTACGTCGACGAGGCGGCCGCCAAGTCGACCGATCGGCTGACCTACCGGATCGAGTCTCGACCGATGACGGCCCCGGCCTGGTCGCCGCTGGATGGCTCGCTGACGATCGTCGGCCGAGCCAAGCCGCTGCTGACCTGGGCGGGGAATCACAACATGCTCGCGGCCAATTCCTGGCCGACCCCGGCGGGTGGCGTGCGCGCCGCGGTCGTCGATGTTGGCGCCGGGGCCGACGCCGACTTCGCCAAGGTCGACGTGAAGGGGAAGATCGTCTTCGGCGAGGGCAATGCGCGCACGCTCTTCACCCGGGCGATGCAGCGCGGTGCGCTCGGCGTGATCGCGCCGCAGAAGCTGCCGGCGTTCAACCAGCAGTCGAAGAACGTCAACTCGATCCAGTTCTCCGGCGTGTCGCGTGACACCGTGAACAAGGGATTCCTGATCTACCTCTCGGCGGCGGCGCGAGACTCCATCAAGGCGGCGCTCGCGGCGGGGGCGCTCGAGGTGCAGGCCACGGTGCAGGCGGTCTTCGATGTGGCGCCGGAGCGGACCCTCGTGGCCGAGATTCGTGGTGCGGTGCGACCGACTGAGCGCTTCGTATACTCTGCCCACGTGCAGGAACCAGGGGCGAACGACAATGCCTCCGGGGTCGGGTTGCTGGCGGAGATGGCGCGGACGGCTGCGGTCCTGGTCAAGGGCGGGCGAGCGAATCCCGCCCGGACGATGACCTTCCTCTGGGGCGACGAGATCCGTGCCACGGCGCGCTATCTCTCCGAGGACAGCACCCGTCGTGCGGGGGTGAAGTGGGGAATGTCGCTCGACATGGTGGGCGAGAACACCGCCTTGACCGGCGGCAGCTTCCTGATCGAAAAGATGAAGGATCCGTCGGCGGTCTGGGTGCGCGGCGAAGACCAGCACACCGAATGGGGAAGCTCGACCGTTCGTCAGGTCGACATCTGGCCGCATTTCCTCAATGACTTCTCACGGCAGCGCTGTCTCGACCGCGCTGCGACCACCGGCTGGGTGGTGAAGGCGAATCCGTTCGAGGGAGGCAGCGACCACACGCCCTTCCTGAGCAACAAGATTCCGGCGGTGCTCTTCTGGCACTTCACCGACCAGTACTACCACACCGATCGGGACCGGATCGAGATGGTGAGCGCCACCACGCTGGGCAACGTCGGCAACTGCGCGTTGACGACCGGCCTCCTGTTGACGGCAGGCTCGGAGGCCGTGGCCGGCGATGCGCTGGCGGAGCTGGTCACCGTGGCGATGCAGGAGTTGCGCACGCAGGCCGCGCTCTCGCGCGCAGCAGTGCAGCAAGGTGGCGATGCCGCCGCGGAACGGAAGATCGTCGAGGCATGGCGCGACTATTACGTCGCCGCATTGCCGACAGTGCAGGAACTTGCGGTCGGCGGCAACGGGCTTGCCGCACAGGTTGCCGCAGGCCAGGCGCGCGTGCGCGCGGTCGCCGATGAGGTGCTGGCCACGATCAAGTAGGGGAGCAAAAGAGTCCGGATTCCGCATGCGAGCGCGCTTGGATGGTGCGCTCGTTTTGCGTATGCTTCAGTCCCCCGAGTGGAACCAGACCAGGAGTCTTGGCATGCGTTCGCTCCGTTCGTTGCTGTTCACGCTCGCGTTGGTTGCCGTCGCCGTGCCGGCCTCGGCTCAGTCCAAGGAAGGCCCGTGGCTGTTGCGCGTGCGCGCCCTCTCCCTCACGCCGGCCGACAAGTCCGACGCGATTCCGTCCCTGAACGTTCCGGCTGATGCCATCACCGTCAGCTCGAAGGTCTTTCCCGAACTCGACATCGCGTATTTCCTGACGTCGAACATCGCGGCTGAATTGGTGCTGACCTATCCGCAGCAGCATGATGTCGAACTCAGCGGCACCAAGATCGGCACCTTCAAGCACCTCCCGCCGACGCTCATGCTCCAGTACCACTTCCTTCCGGCCGGGGCCATTCGCCCGTACGTCGGGGTCGGTGGCAATCTCACCCTGATTTCGAAGGTGGACCTGAACGTGCCGGGCGTCGGCCCGCTCGATCTCGAGAGCAGCTCGATCGGTGGTGCCGCCCAGGTTGGCGCGGACGTGCGCCTCTCGCCGGGGTTCTTCCTGAACCTCGACGCCAAGAAAGTCATGATCGGCTCGGATGTGACCGCTGGCGGCAACAAGGTCTCGGCCGTCAAGGTCGATCCGTGGCTGCTGAGCGTGGGTATCGGTCGTCGCTTCTAGTCGGCACCGATCCACTCGCGTCACGCAGACGGGGCCCTCGCGGGCCCCGTCTTGGTGTACCAGGAGAAGGTGTCCGGCTAGCCGATGGTGCGCGCGATCCGCGCGAGCGATTCCTCACGCCCCACGACGGCGAGCAGCTCAGGGACCGGCTCCGAGACGGTGCCGCCGGTCAACGCCACGCGCACCGGCTGCATCACGTCACCCAACTTGAGGGTGTGCGTCTCGGCGACCGCCTTGAGCGCGGCCTCGAGCTCCGCCGCATGCCACGCCTTGGCGGCGATGGCGACGAGCGCGTCCTGGCAAAGCCGCAGCGAGGTCGCGAAGCGATCGCCCATCTTCGCCTCGAGGGCGTTGCCCTTCTCGTCGCGCACCACGCGGCTGTCGTCGATCCGCGAGGCCACCTGCTCGGCCAGATGCGTGATGGTGCGGGCGCGTGTCTTCACGGCGGTGATCACCGGCAGCAGGTCGCGACCCTCATGCGCCACACCGAGAATGCCGAGCTGCCGCTCGACAGGCGCCAGCAACTCCTCGGCAGGGAAGTTCGAGAGGTACTGGCCGTTCATCCATTCGAGCTTGGCCGGGTCGAACACCGCGGCCTTCTTCTGGATGTCCTCGAGGGCGAAGCGCTCGATCATCTCCGCCTCGGTGACGATCTCCTGGTCCTGCCCCGGCGACCACCCCAGAAGCGCCAGAAAATTGCGCATCGCGGCCGGCAGAATCCCCATGTCCTGGTAGTCGCCGACCGCGGTGGCGCCGTGGCGCTTGGAGAGCTTCTTCCCGTCGGTGCCCAGGATCATCGGCACGTGCGCGAAGATCGGCGGCTCCTTGCCGAGCGCGCGGTAGAGGGCGATCTGCTTGGGCGTGTTGGAGATGTGGTCGTCGCCGCGGATCACGTGGGTGATCTCCATGGCGATGTCGTCCGAGACGACGGCGAGGTTGTAGATCGCCGAGCCATCGGAGCGGAGGATGATGAAGTCGTCGAGGTCGCGACCCTGCCACGAAATCCGGCCATGGACCGCATCCATCCAGGCGATCTCCTCGTCGGGCGTCGCGAAGCGGATCGCGTACGGCATGCCGGCCGCCTCGCGACGCGCGGTCTCGTCGGGCGGGAGGTGGATCGACTTGCGGTCGAAGCGGAACGCCCCACCGCGCGCTTCCACGGCGGCGCGTTCGGCGTCGAGTTCGGCGGCGGTGAGGTAGTCCTTGTAGGCCAGGCCCTTCGCCAGCAGGGCCTCGGCGTCGGCACGGTGGCGCGCACCGTACTCGCCCTGAAAGAGCGGGCCCTCGTCCCAGGTGATGCCGAGCCAGCGCATCCCGTCGAGAATCACCTGCGTGTGCGCGTCGGTGCTGCGCTGCTTGTCGGTGTCCTCGATCCGCAGCACGAAGGTGCCGCCGGTCCGCTTGGCGAAGAGCCAGTTGAAGAGCGCCGTTCGGGCGCCGCCAACGTGGAGGTAGCCGGTGGGGGAGGGGGCGAAGCGGACGCGTGGTGCCGACATGAGGATCCTTGCATGCGAAAGGTCGTAGGGCGGTCGTGAAACGTGAAAGGTGAAACGGAGCCCTCCCGGGGGCACGTTTCACCTTTGCCGTTTCACCTGCTGTGCCACGCGACGGTGACAGCCGCACCAACCAACATCCCAACAACGGAGCGAGAGGGATTCGAACCCTCGTTAGGGGTTTACCCCCTAAAACGGTTTAGCAAACCGTCGCCTTCAGCCACTCGGCCACCGCTCCATCCGGCGCGGTCAAGATATTCGGGGCGGCCCGGAGCCGCTACCTCCCGGCCAGTCGCCGGCGCTCGGCGACGATCGCCCGGGCGGCCGCCGGCAGGGTCGGTCCCGCGCGGGCAAAGAGGTCGCCGGGGATCTCGATGACCCGCCCGGCCTTGATGGCCTCGAGGTCGCGCCACCCCGGCTTGGCCCGAAACTCGGCCAGCCGCTTCCCGATCGTGTCGCCCCGGGAGGTCAGGATGTAGCGCGGCTGACGGGCGGTGATCGACTCCATCCCGATCGTGGGCCAGGGGATCCGCTCGTCCTCGAAGACGTTCTTCAGGCAGGCCGTTTCGAGCAGGGTGGTCATCCAGGTGCCGCCGCCGGCGGTCTGTGGCGGTTCGGTCCAGAGCACCAGAAAGACCGTCTCCGGTGCGGAAAACTCCCGGCAGGCGTCGGCGTGAATCGCTGCCAGCTCCCCGCGCAGGCTCCGGGCGATCGAATCGGCTTGTGGCTGCCTCCCGACCAGCGCCCCCATCCGGGCGAGCTGCCGGAAGGCATCGGCGGTGTCGGTGGTCTCGAAGGAGAGCACCGGGATGTTGAAGGGCTGGAGCGCGGTCTGCAGGTCGACCGAGGCGCGGATCTGCCAGCCGATGACCACGTCAGGATGGAGTGCCGCTACCGCTTCGGGCGACGGGTCGAGCCCGCCGCCGATGCTGGGCAGATGGGCGAACTCGGGCTGACGGTCGAAGTCGGTCCGGGCCACGAGGCGATCGGCCGCCCCGAGGGCGAGCAGCCACTCGTTGGCCGACTGCATCGTGGAGACGATGCGGTGGACTGGCAGGTTGGTGAGTGCCACGGCCTTGCCCGATGGATCCTCGAAGTCGGGCCGGGCCGCTGCGCCAACGCGCTCCTCGCCGCGAGTGCAGGCGAGGAGCGCGAGGAGGGGAAGCGTGGCAGCACACCTCAGGGGCGACGACCGCCCATCATGCCGCCGAGGTCCATGTAGCCCGCGGGCACCTCGAACGCCGAGGCCGGGATGGCGCTGCGATCGATCGAGGTCACTTCCATCGACACCTTGCCGTCGGTGGTCCACACCTTGAGCGGGAAGCCCGGGGCCTGCCCGATCCCCTTGGACCAAGCCGGCGCCGCCGCGCCGCGACCGCCGCGGCCGCCCATGCCGCCACCGATATTGGGATAGTTGAACATCCCGACGTTGGAGGCGAGACAACTGCGGATCGTCTGGCCGTCGGTGGTGGACTCGTAGTCGTCACACTTGAGGCCGGCGATGGTCTGCGACGTGCCGAGCTTCTTGTAGGTCACCGCGGCGGCATCGCCGGCGGACGCGGCCTCCGCGCCGATCGGGTTCACCATCTTGATGCCCTTGGTATCGGGCGGGAGCATATTGGCCATCGCAGCCGGAGCCGGCATCAGCATGGTGGCGGTCTTGGCGCCCTGGTCGATGATCATCCGGATTTCGGCGCCCGCCATCGGCCCAGCGGAGGCGGGGGCGAGCATCGTCATCCCCATCTTGTCGCCCTTGATCATGTACTTCACGTCCATCTGCGTTCCATCGGGGGCGCCGACGCGCATCGACATGGTGCCTTCGAAGCCCTGCGCGCCTATCGGCAGCGCGAGGGCCAGGGGGAGGAGGAGAAGCGGGAGTCGCACGGGACCTTCCTGGTGAGGGGTAGATTGTGGGACGGCGTGGGTGAGATTCGAACTCACGAGACCCTCACGGGCCCGCCGGTTTTCAAGACCGGTGCATTCAACCGCTCTGCCACCACGCCTGCGCCCCTGAAGCTAGGAGGGTGGGGCAGCTTCCGGAACGGGGCTGCGTCTCCCGGCCCCGGTCAGGCATCGAAGCGTTAACACCGTGGCTGGAACGTCGTCCCCGCACCGTGCGTACAGCTTGGATCGGCCGATGCGCCGCCCAGAAGACGTCCCGGCCTGCCCTGAAGCGCACTCCCCACCTCGACCCCGACCGAGCGATGCCACTCTCTCACGTCCGCCCGCTCCGCTCCAGCCGCCGCGGCTTCACGCTGATCGAGATCCTCGTGGTGATCGTGGTGATCGCGATCCTCGCCACGATGGTCGCGCCGAACATCTTCCAGCATGTCGGCGCCGCCAAGTCGGCCACGGCGACCTCGCAGATCGAGATGATGGGGACCGCCCTCGATGCATACCGGCTCGACAACGGCCGCTATCCGACCACACAGCAGGGTTTGCAGGCGCTGTGGGAAATGCCACAGGCCGATCCGCCGACGAATTGGCGTGGCCCCTACCTCCGGAAGGCGATCCCGCTCGACCCCTGGGGCGCAGCGTATCTCTACCTGGCGCCGGGTGAGGTGAATCCCGGTGGCTACGATCTGCAGAGCCTCGGTGCCGACGGCCGCCCCGGCGGCTCGGGCGAGGACGCCGACATCCAGAGCTGGAAGTAGGCCAAGCCAGCCATGCCGAACTTCGCCTACCGTGCGGTGGACGCCGCCGGGAAACGGAGCCGTGGGGAGCTCGCTGCCGCCAACGCGGCGTTGCTGACCCGCACCCTCGAGGAGCGGGGCCTGCTGGTGCTCGAGGTGGCCGAGGCGGCCCCGGCGGGCGGGAAGGGCGGCGGCAGTGGCTCCCGGCGCGACGTCCTCGAAGTGACCCGTGCGCTCGGCTCGCTCCTTCCCGTCGGCATGCCGCTGGCGCAGGCGCTGCAAGCGGCCTCAGGGGTCGCCTCCGGCGTGGTGCAGTCGGCCATGCTCGACGTGCGCGAGCGAGTCGAGCGCGGCGATCCGCTCTCGGCAGCCCTGGCGGCCCATCCGCGCCTCTTTTCGCCGCTGTATGTCGGACTGGTGCGCGCGGGAGAACGTTCCGGCGATCTCGACAGCGCCTTCGGTCGGCTCGCCGTTCAGCTCGAACGCGACGAACAGCTCCGCGGTCGGGTCCTCTCGGCCGCCATCTATCCGATGTTGCTCGCCGCGGCGGGCACCTCGGCGATTCTCGTGCTGGTCTTCTACGTGCTGCCGCAGTTCGTCGGCCTGCTGCAAGGGAGCGGCGCCGAGTTGCCGCGCTCCACCGCTGCGCTGCTCTGGATCTCGAGCACCATGCGCCGCTTCTGGCCCGTCTTGCTGGCGATCCCGGCGATCGGCGCGATGCTGGTGACGTGGGTGCGCACCACGCCCGCCGGGAAGCGTGCCTGGTCGCAGTTCCTGCTCGCCGTCCCGCTGATCAACACCCTGCGCCAGTACGCGCTTGCCGCGCGCTTTGCCCGCCTCGTCGGCGTGCTCCTCGGTGGGGGCGCGCCACTGCTCACGGCACTCGACGACACCATCGAGTCGCTGGACGACCCGCTCGCCCGCGATGACGCCACGCGCATCCGGGCGCGCGTGCGCGAGGGGGTGGCGCTGCGTGCCGCCGTGGCCGACTCGCCGCTCTATCCGCCGCTGCTGGCACAGCTGATCGGCGTCGGCGAGGACGCCGGCGAGTTGCGCGCCTTCCTGCTGAAGGCCGCCGAGATCTTCGAGGAACGTACCGAGCGCGCGACGCAGCGCTTGGCGACGCTCGCCGAGCCGGCGATGATCATGATCTTCGGCGTGATCGTCGCCTTTGTGGCGCTCTCGCTGCTGCAGGCGATCTACGGCATCAACGCGAACTCGTTCAAGTGACCAGCCGCCGCGGCTTCACCCTGCTCGAGATGTCGATCACCCTCGCGGTGCTGCTGATCGCGTCGGGATTGGTCGTCCCCGCGCTGGTGGACTTCGGACAGACGCCTGCACGCCGCACCGCCGGTGCGCTGATCGAGTTGCTGACCACGGCGCGTCACATCGCCATCGACAGCAACGTGACGGTGACGGTGGTGCTCGATCCGGAGACCGGCCGCTATCGCGCCGATTCGACGGGACTCGTGGGCAGTGGCCCCGTCAGCGAGGGCGAGGTGGCGTTCGACGGGCTCGAGGAACTCGTCACCGAGTCCGCACGCCTCACCTGGCGCTTTCGTCCCGACGGCGGCGCGTTCGGAGACACGGTGGTCGTCCGCGGCCAGGAAGGGAGCCTCGTGCTCTCGGTCGATCGCTGGAACGGCGTGGCGAGGACCGATGCGCAATAATCGCGGCGTGACGCTGTTCGAGACCGTCGCGGCAATGACGCTGGTCGCGATCACGGCGGTGAGCGCCATGGCCGCGGTGGGTGCCGAACTGCGCACCGCCGAGAAGGCGCGCCATACGCTGGAGGCGGAAGCGCTGGCCACGACCCGGCTCGACCAGCTGGCACTCCTGACCGATCGCGAGCTCCTCTCGCTGCCGGACACGATCGCACAGGGCGACTTCGAGGCGCCGCTCGCCGACTACTCGTGGGAGACCACCTCGGCGGCGTCCAACGCGCAGGCGGGCGTGTATGACGTCGTGGTCACGGTGAGCTGGCCGACCGGGCGCTACACCATCACGTCGGCCCTGTATCGCCGCCCCGCCGTGCCGAGCGCCCGATGAGCACCGGCAATCGTCGCGGGCTCACGTTGCTCGAGCTGACCATCTCGTTGGCCCTCACGGGCATGATGTCCCTGATTGGCTTCTCCGCTTTCAGCGGCGTCATCGACCGACGACGGACCGTGGTCGAGGCGACGATGGCGACCGAGCGCGCCGCGTCCCTGCGCACGCTGCTGCACGGTTGGCTCCTCCCGGCACAGATCCAGGCCCAGAGTGGTGGAACGCCGCGCCAAGCCGGCGGACGCGGCGGTGCCACGATCCAGCCGATGCAGGTGTCGAGCATCCAGGCCGTGACGCCAGCGGTGATCAGCGGCGATGAGCTGCGGTTCACCACGACCGCGGACAATCCGGCCGGTGCGCCCTCGGCCACGATGCGCCTCTTCATCGACGACGACGAGAAGACGCCAGAGGTCGGCCTCACCGTGGAGTATCAGGCCAACGCACAGTCGCCGCTGCAACGGCAGCAGCTCGACGCCGGAATCTCGGGCATCACGGTGGAGTACCTCGACAGCCGCACCAATCGCTGGTATCCCGCGGTTGGTGCCGCGGCCATCACGCCGCGCGCGATGCGGCTCACGCTGGTCGCGGCGGAGGGTGACTCGCTCCCCGGCCTGCTCTCGGTACCGCTGGTGGTGCCGACGACACAGCAGGGCCAGACCGTGGTCGCCGGCGGTGCGGCTGGTGGCGGCGCCATCGGCGGCGGTGGGTTCGGTGGCGGGGGTGGTCGCGGCAATGGCGGCGGTGGCGGGCGCGGCAACGGTGGTGGCGGCGGACGCGGCCCCGGTGGTGGAGGTGGGCGTGGCCCTGGGGGCGGCGGTGGACCGGGCGGCGGTGGAGGTGCCCCGCCCGGCGGACCGGTGGTTGGTCGTGGCGGGGGTGGCCAATGATCCGCAATCGTCGCGGCGTGGCGATGCTCGCCGCCATGTGGCTGATCCTCGGCATCTCGATTGTTGCCCTGCAGTTTGCCCTGAGCGGCAAGGAGCGTCGCGTCCTCGCGCTCGCCGCGGCCGATCGCGGGCAGGGACGCGGCATTGCCCTCGCCGCGCTGGCCAATGTGCAGGCGCAGCTCGATCAGGCGGCACGCAGCCCGGCCTCCGGCAACGCTGCGCTCGCCGTGACGCGCTCGGGCGATCCATGGATGGGTGTCGATTCGATCTACTCGGGCGTCGTGATGCTCGATGAGCACGAGGTGGCCGTTCGCGCCCGCGACCTTGGCGCCCAGCTGAACATCAACACCGCCAACGAGGATCAACTTCGCCTCCTCTTCCAGGCCGTGTTGCGCGATGCCGGGCTGACCGAGCGACTGGTGCAACGGATCCTCGATTGGCGTGATGTCGATGACTTGCCACGCCTCAACAGCGCCGAGCGTGATGCGTATCTGAAGGCGGGCGCGTTGGTGTTGCCGGCCAACCGGCCCTTCCGTGACGTGGCGGAACTCGCGATGGTCGACGGGATGACGCCGCAGATTCTCGCCCTGATGTCGCCGTATCTCCGCGTCTATGGGCAGGGCACCATCAACTTGAATAGTGCGCCGGAAGCGGTCCTCCGCTCGATTCCTGGAATGACGCCACAGATTCTCTCGAACGTGCTGGCGCAGCGGTCTCGCGGGATGCGGATCGCCTCGGTGGCGTCGGTGGTGCCTGGGGCAACCGGTGGGCGCGGCAACGCAGGGGCGGTGATCGCCGGACAGATCGGGGCGCTGGCAGTGGTGGATACCCGTGAGGTGGAAGTGACGATTGTGGCGACTGCCGGGCCGAGTGCCCTGCCGATCAAGGTGACGGCGCTGCTCCAGCGCAACGGCCAGAGTGCGACCCTCGCGTGGGTGCGCTGATGGGTGGCGCACGCGGTGTGGCGCTGTCGCCGACGGAAGCGTTGTTCCTTGGTGCCGAGGGTCGCGCAAGGCGGCTGTCGCTCGCGGAGGCGCCTGCGGATGGTGCAGGGTGGCCCGCGTTGGAGTCGGCGGTGCGGGAGTGGGGCGAGGTGCCGGGACGCGAGTCGCTCGCCATCGCCTTGCTGCCCCCGCTTGTGGAGGTCCGCTCGATTCCGTTGCCGCCCCTCGGCGATGACGACGTGCAGCAATTGTTGGCCCGATCGGGTGGGCGGTATTTTCTCGCCGCGCGCGGCACCCAGGTGATCGGCGTGATGCCGCGCGGCCGGGGCGAGGGGGAACTGCCGCGCATCGTGGCGGCGGCCTCGGCCCGGCTGATCACCGCCATCGAAGGCGCCGCGCGCGCCGCCGGATGGTCGGGCGTGACGATCGTCCCGGCCGAGGCGGCATGGGCCGCAGCGGCCGGGACGATGTGGCCCGCGCGATCACGCGGGGTCATCGGCCTGGTCGTCGCCGAGGCGGATCGCACCCTGTTGATCGAGAGCATTGCGGGACGATTGCACGCGGTGCGTCGCTTCCGTGCCGGCGATCGGGATGCCGTCGTGTTGGCGGAGGCGTTGCGCCCGCTCGATGCCGTCGCCGTCGTCGGGCAGGAGTCGGTGCGCGGCACGGTGGTGCGGGCGCTCGCCGCGATGGGCCTCTCGATCCAGCCGATTCCCGAGGAGTGGAGTGGCCTCGCGACCGACCCCGCGGCGCTTGCCGCGGCGATGGCGTCGGTGGTCGAGACGCCCCGGCTCACCAGTGCCCTCCAGCGCGTGTCGCAGGCGGCACAGGTTCGGCGACTGGCGTGGCAACTGGGTGCCACGGCACTGGTCCTGTTGGTGGCTGCCGCCGCGTTCGAGTTGCTCGGTGCTCGCCGGCAACTCCGTGCGATGCAATCGGCCCGTGCCGAGGTTGCACCCGCGGTGCAGGCCACGCTGGTCGGCCGCTCGTCGATGGACGTGGCGTATCGTCGGATTGCCGAGGTGATGACGGCTGAGCGGACGGCGCCGGCGTGGTCGGCGATTCTGGCCGACTTCGCCGCCCGCGTCCCCGAGGATGCCCACCTCACGGGCTTTCGAGCCCGAGGCGATTCGCTGGTGGTCGATGGCCTCGCTGGCAGTGCGTCACTGGTCTTCCAGGCCCTCGAGGAATCGCCGGCGCTCGCCAACCTGCGCGCCTCGGCTCCGGTCCGTCGTCAGGCACCGGAAGGGAGCGATCCGATGGAGCGGTTCACCATTTCGGCGGTGCGCCGACCCGCCATCGGAACGGTGCCGCGATGAACATCTCGCCATCGGAGCGTCGCACCATCATGCGCAGTCTCGCCATCCTCGCGCCGGTCGCACTCTATTCGCTTGGTGTGCGCCCGTACATGGCAGCGCTCGCCGACGTGCGCGATCGGATCCAGGTCGAATCGGATGCGCTCGCGCGCGAACGGGCCGCGGTCGAGATGGCGAAGCGCAATCCCGAAGTCCAACGGCTGACCGACTCGACCGCCCGCGCCACCGCGCCGCGCCTCTTCGCGGGACGCGACGATGTCATGGCCAGCGCCGAACTCGCCGCGTATCTCGGGGACCTCGCCGACCAGCACAAGGTGTGGATGCAGGACGCCACGACGCGCCCCGGCACCACGTCATCCGCAGGCGTCCGCACCCTGCGGGTGGAGATTCGGGCCGAGTCGGACTTTGAAGGACTGCTGGAGTTTCTGCAGGCGCTTGAGCAGGGGAGCAAGCTGGTGCGAGTCGAGCGCCTCGAGGTGTCGCAGGCGCTGAGTGGCCCCGGGAACGAGGACGCCGAGACACTCACGATCGTCGCCTCCATCAGCGGCTATGCCTTGCCGGATTCGAGCGCGACGACCCAGCCGGCTCGCCCTGACGTGGCGAGGCGCCCATGAGCGGCCAGGCGGAAGTGCGCAGCGCTCCGGCGGTGCGGTGGGCGGCATTCGGTGTGTTGGCGGCGCTGGTCGTGATGGCGTGGACGGCGTGGCGAATGTGGCAGGTGACGGACGTGCCCGCCGCGCCGCCGGGACCGATGCTGTCCACCGATGCGCTCATCACACCCGCCCGACCGGAATCGGTCGACGTCGACGCCGCGGTTTCGCTCGATCTCTTCAATCCGGACCGCGCGGCACCGATTGCGCGCTACCGGCTGCCCAGCGACCCGGCGGCAGTCGCCTCCGACATGCCGCCGCCAGCCCGGCCCGTCGTGCTCGGCACCGCGATCGCCTCCGACGGGTCGAGCTTCGCGACCTGTCAGCTCGAATCGTCACGGCTGCTGATGGTGCGGGTCGGTGACAAGGTGGGTGTATACCTCGTGAAGGCCATCGAGCGCGGGCGCGTCGTCTTCCAGACGCCGGCCGGCGAACGTCTCGAGATTCAAGCGCTTCGACCCGGGAGTTGATCGTGCCCGTACCCGCCCGTCTTGCCAGCCTCCTGCTTCTCGTTGTGGTGCCCTCGCTCTCGGCGCAAAATCCGCCGCGACGGCCCCCCGCGACCACGCCCGCCACGGCGCCTGCCCCAAGCGTGGCGCTCGACTTCCAGGACCAGGACCTCCGCACCGTGCTCGCGGCACTCGCTGAGGCCGGTGGGGTCAACGTATCGCTGAGCAACATCCCCGGCACCAAGGTCACGCTCCGCATGGGGAAGGCGGTCGATCGGGCGGAGTTCGCGGCGATGCTCAAGGCCGTGGCCGAAGCCAATGACCTGAAGGTCACCACTGTGGGCTCGCTGATGCAGATCAGCGGCACCCCGGCCGTCGTCGGGCCGACCGTGCAGCAGCAGGCGCGGCTCGATGCGGCGGCCGCCGAGATGAAGCTCTACACCTTCCGGCTGAAGCACACGTCGGCCACGCAACTCGCGCCGGTGTTGACGGCCCTCTTCTCGGGCGGGTCGATCAGCGCACAGAATGCCGCCAACCGTGGTGGTACCGGCATCACGCTGCAGAACGGTCGGGCCGCGACGGTGGTCGGAGCGCAGGCGCAGGGTGGCGGCCGGGGCGCGGCCGGGCAGCAGCAGGCCAACCCGCTGCAGGGGCTGCAGGCGCTCTTCGGAGGCAACCAGGCGGTGACCAACGAGGTGCGCATCGTCGGCGAGGAGAGCAGCAACGCGCTGCTGATCCGCGCGACCGCCGCGGACTGGACGCTGATTCAGCAGGTGCTGGCGGCCGTGGATCTGCGGCCACTGCAGGTGCTGATCGAGGTGACGATCGCCGAGGTGGCGCGCAACAGCGACCTCAACGTCGGCGTTTCCGGGACCGGCACCCGGACCAAGGGGAACTCCGCCGACTCGGCATCGATGCCGTCGGCGGCCACGGCCCGCGACTTCATCCTGAAGCTGACCGGCGGCAACGGGACGATCGATTACAACGTGGCGCTGAACGCCCT
This sequence comes from Gemmatimonadota bacterium, assembly GCA_016720805.1. Taxonomy (NCBI): domain Bacteria; kingdom Pseudomonadati; phylum Gemmatimonadota; species Gemmatimonadota bacterium. Next base: position 970,318 of record JADKJZ010000014.1, read on the forward strand.
GCAGACGCGCGGCGACGTGCGGGTGCTGTCGCTGCCGGTGATCATCGCGCAGAACAATCGCGAGGCAGTGCTCAACGTCGGCGAGCAGCGGCCGTTCGTGCAGGTATCGCAGAGCATCCAGACCGGCGCGACGCCGACCACGGTGCAGACGATCACCTACCTCGATGTCGGCACGGTGCTCACCATCACCCCGACGATCAATCCCGACGGCTATGTCAACCTGACGGTCTCGCAGACCGACAACAACGCGACGAACGAGGTGGCCTTCAACGCCCCGGTCATCAGCAAGCGTGAACTCACCACGCAGGTCTTCCTCAAGGACGGCCAGACGACGGTGATCGGCGGGCTGGCCGGGAAGAGCAGCAGCAAGACCGAATCGGGGATTCCGATCCTCAGCAAGATCCCGCTGATCGGGAAGTGGCTCTTCGGCAACACGCGCGAGACGTCGAGCACGTCGGAGCTCTTCCTCTTCCTTACGCCGCACGTGATCTTCACCGACGTGGACATCGACCAGTTGCGGCGGTCGGTGGAGGACGGCAGCGAGTTGCTCAAGCAGGTGCCGACCGGCGCGCGCATTGTGCCCAAGGCCGACACGATCGGCCTGCCGGTGATTCGCCGCCCCGACTCGACCGCCGTCCGTCGCCCGGTGGGTGGCGGCACCCCGTGAGCACCGCCGCGCCGTTGGTCGCCGCGCGTCCCGGCTCCGAGCTGCTCGAGGTGGATCGGCTCGCGCCGTCGCTGACTGCCGATTGGCTGGAGCAGCAGGGGGTGATGCCACTCCGGCTGGAGGGTGGCCGTCTCGAGGTCGGCAGCTGGCTGCCGGCACCCGACCCGGCGGCCCTCGATGACCTGCGTCTCCTCTTCGATGCCGACGTGGTCCTGCTCCCCTACGGCGAGCACGACCTCCGCTCGGCGATCCGGCGCGTCTACGCCCAGGACGCCACCACCGCCGAGGGGTTGATCGCCGGGCTCGTCGGCGAGCGCGGGGCCATCAACGCCGACGAGATTCCGCTCGACGATCTGGTGCACCTCGCCAACGAGGCGCCGGTCATCCGGTTGGTGAACCTGTTGCTGATTGAAGGGCTCGAGGCGCGCGCTTCGGACGTGCACCTCGAGGGCTATCAGGATGGGCTGCGGGTGCGCTACCGCGTGGACGGCGTGCTGCAGGATGCGCCGTCGCCGCCACCACACCTCACGGCCGCGATCATCTCTCGCATCAAGATCATGGCCGAGCTGGACATCGCCGAGCGGCGACTGCCGCAGGACGGCCGCATCCGGTTGCGATTGCAGAATCGCCAGGTCGACGTCCGCGTCTCCACCGTGCCGACCCTGCGTGGCGAAAGCGTGGTGCTCCGGCTCCTTGATCGCGAGCGCGGCCGCATCTCGCTGACCGATCTCGGGATGGCGGCCGACACGCTGGCGCAGTTCACCGAGGTGATCTCGCGGCCGCACGGGATCGTCCTCGCCACCGGCCCGACCGGGTCGGGGAAGACGACGACACTCTACGCGGCGGTTGAGCTGATCCGCACCGGTCGCGAGAAGATCCTGACGGTCGAAGATCCCGTCGAATACGAGCTGTCCGGCGTGCCGCAGGTGCCGGTCAACGAGAAGGTGGGGGTCACCTTCGCGGGGGCGCTGCGGGCGCTGCTGCGACAGGACCCCGACGTGATTCTCGTTGGCGAAATTCGCGACGGCGAAACCGCGCAGATTGCCACCCAGGCCGCGCTCACGGGCCACCTGGTGCTCTCCACGCTGCACACCAACGATGCGCCGACGGCGCTGACCCGCCTCCTCGACCTGCAGGTTGCGGCCTACCTCGTGGCCTCGACGGTGGACGCGGTGCTGGCCCAGCGCCTGCTCCGGCGCATCTGCCCGTCGTGCCGCGTCCCGGCCCCCGAGGATGCGCGCCTGGCCAAGCTGGTCGACCTGGATCGCCACGGCCTGCACACCCGCTGGCGGGGTGCCGGATGTGACGCCTGCCGGGGGACCGGCTACCTTGGACGAGTCGGCATCTACGAGTTGCTGGTCATGGACAACGCCCTCCGGGTCGAGGTGCAGCAGCGCCGCGGCTCCGAGGAACTTCGCGCCATGGCAATCGCCGGCGGGATGCGGACACTGCAGGAAGACGGCTTCCGCCTGGTGCGCGATGGCGTCACCACCCTCGAAGAGGTGGTCCGCGTCGCCCGCGCCTGATCGACGTTCGAGGACCTCTCCCTTCGGGTGCCATGCCTGAATCTGCGCATCTGCTGACCAGTACCACCGACCCGCTCTCGCAGGGCATCGTGGCGGTCACCTTGATCCTGCTCTTTCTCCTGTTGACCATGGAGAAGGCGCATCGAGTCCTGGTGGCGCTCGGGGCCGTGTCGTTGCTCTGGGGCATCACCTACCTCACGCCGTATCACCTGATTTCGTTCGAGGGCGCCGCGCGGGCGCTCGACCTGAACGTGCTGCTGCTGCTCGCCTCGATGATGGCGGTGGTCGGCGTCCTCAAGTCGACCGGGGTCTTCGGTTGGGCCGTGGCCCGATTGGTGGAGCGTGCCGGCAATTCGCCCGCCCGGATCATGATCCTGATCGCCTGGTTCACGGCGATCGCCTCGGCATTCCTCGACAACGTCACCACGGTGATCTTCGTGACCCCGATCGCCCTGGGCATGGCCGCGCAGCTGGGCGTCGCCCCCATGGCGATCGTGATGCCGATGATCATGGCGGCCAACATCGGTGGAACTGCCACCCTGATCGGCGATCCGCCCAACATCATGATCGGCTCGGGCGCCGGCCTCTCCTTCGGTGACTTCCTCATGCACCTCACCGCACCGGTGCTGGTCATGATGGTGGCGCTGCAGCTGGTGGCCGCGCTGGTTCCGTCGCGACCTGGCGTTCACGTCGCCCCGTTCGATCGGCGACCCGGCCGCCGCCGCGTCGGATGCCACCATCGTCGAGCCGACCTTGCTGCGGGGCATGGGGTGGATCTGTGCCTTCATTCTCGTCGGCTTCCTCACGCACGGAATGACCGGGATGCCCGCCGCCGTGCCCGCGACGATCGGCGCCGCCGCCGCCCTCATCCTGCAGGATCGCCTCTACATGCGGAAGCATCCGCCGACCGGCGAAGAACGCGTGCATGGCATCCTCGGAATCATCGAGCACGAGATTGAGTGGCCGACGCTGGTCTTCTTCGCCTTTCTCTTCATCGTGGTCGGGGCGGCGGTCGAGACCGGGCTGATCGCCACGCTCGCCGGGTCGCTGGCCGACACCATCGGCGCGGGGCGTACGGCGTTCGCCCTCGGCCCCGAAGGGACGCTGCTCTTCGCCGCCCTGCTGATCCTCTGGGCCGCAGCCGGCCTCTCGGCGCTGATCGACAACATCCCGTTCGTCGCCGTCTCGATTCCGATTCTGCACGGCCTGATCCCCACCCTGCCGGCCGGTGCCGATGTCATCTGGTGGGCGCTGGCGCTCGGCGCCTGTTTGGGCGGCAACGCGACGCCGATCGGTGCCTCGGCCAACGTCACCACCCTCGACCTCGCGGCGCGGCGGCAGGTGCGGATTTCGTTCCGGGAGTTCTGCCGGTTCGCCGTGCCGATGACCGCCATCACGCTCGTGGTTGCATCGGGCTGGCTGGCCTGCATGGTCTTCTTCGGCTACCACGCCGCGCTCTATGCGTCGCTCGCCGTCGCCCTCCTGTTGGCCATCATCGCGAAGGTCCGCCCTGCATGAGCATCAACCCCCGCGTCGCCAATCGGCAGCTGCATCGACGCGGCGCGTTGCTGGTGGCGTTGCCGTTTCTCGTGGTCGTCGTCACCGGCATCCTGCTCCAGACCAAGAAGCAGTTCGCCTGGATCCAGCCGCCTGAACAGCGCACGGCGAGCGAGGTGCCGGCCATTCCGTTCTCCGCGATCCTCGAGGCCGCCGCCAAACATCCCCAGACCGGGATCACTGCCTGGAGCGATATCGACCGGCTCGATGTCCGGCCGGCCAAGGGAATCATCAAGGTCATCGGCAAGAACCGTTGGGAGTTGCAGCTGGACCTGGCCACCGCGGAAGTATTGCAGGTGGCCTACCGACGCTCGGACCTCATCGAGTCGCTGCACGATGGCTCCTGGTTCCATCCCAACGCCAAGCTCTTCCTCTTCCTCCCCGCTGGCGTCATCGTCCTCGGGCTTTGGCTCACCGGGGTGTATCTCTGGTGGGTGCCCATCGGCGCACGACGGCGGAAGCGGGCGGTGGCCTGACCCCTTGTGCCCGCGCGGACCACTCCCTACGATTGACCGCATCATGAAGCCAACGCTGCTGCAGGTGACCAAGAAGTGTGTCCCGACCCGCGCCAAGAAGTGCGCGGGTCGGGGTCACGCGACGTGGTCGGTTCCGGCGTAGCACGCCAGTCCCGTTCCTCAATCGTGGAGCCCCGCCCGACTCACCGTCCGGCGGGGATTTTTTTGTGACCCAACTCGATGTCGTGGAGCTGACCACGCAGTTGATCAGCATTCCGTCGGTGACCGGCTCGGAAGGGACGGTCGTGACCGCCGTGGCTCTCCTGCTCGCCGAGCTCGGCTGGTCGGTGCAGCGTCAGCCGCTCGACGGCGACCGTGCCAATCTGTACGCCACGCGCGGTGAGCCGGTCGTGGTGCTCTCGACCCACCTCGACACCGTGCCGCCGTTCCTCCCGGCCCGCGAGGCGGATGGGATCCTGCATGGGCGCGGCAGCTGCGATGCCAAGGGCCTCGCCGCCGCGATGATCGTCGCCGCAGAGCGGCTCGCGGCCGAGGGGGAGGATCGGGTGGGATTGCTCTTCGTGGTGGGAGAGGAGAATGGGTCGGACGGGGCGCTCGCCGCGGCGACGTTGGCGCCGAAGGGGCGCATCCTGATCAACGGCGAGCCGACCGGGAATCGCCTCGCCACCGCGCAGAAGGGCGCCCTGCGCGTCTCGGTCGAGGCACGCGGCGTGGCCGCCCATTCGGGGTACCCGGAGCTCGGGCGCTCGGCGATCGACCTGCTGCTCGATGCGCTGCAGCGCATTCGCGCGATCGAGTGGCCGGTCGATCCGCAGCTCGGCCCCTCCACGCTCAATATCGGGCGAATCGTGGGAGGCGAGGCACCCAACGTGATGGCTCCGTCTGCGCGAGCCGAGTTGATGGTCCGCCTCGTCGGACCGGGCGCGCCGATCCGTGCCGCGATCCTCGCCGCGGCGGGCCCAGACGTCGCCGTGACATTTCCGCTCGAGGTCCCCGCACTGCGGTCGCCGTCATTGCCCGGCTGGGAAGAGATCACGGTGGCTTTCGCATCGGATCTGCCGCTGCTCTCGGCGTGGGGGACCGGCTATCAGCTGGGCCCCGGCACCATTCACGTGGCCCATACCGACCACGAACAGATCACCGTCGCTGAATTGCGCGCCGGCGTGGACCGGTATGTCACGCTCGTGCGCACCCTGCTCGCCAGGGCCGTGCGATGATCGTGATGAAGTTCGGTGGCACGTCGGTGGCCGATGCTCGTGCCATCACGGCGCTCCGGACGGCTGTCGCCAATGCGGCCAGCCAACAGCCGCTGGTCGTCGTCTCCGCACTCTCCGGCGTGACGGATACGCTGCTGCGGCTCGGTCGCGCCGCCATGCAGGGCGATGCCGCCGCCATCGCGAGCGGGTGTGAGGCCCTCCGTGCACGCCACCTGGCGGTCGCCACCGACCTCGGCATCCTCGACCGGGTGGCCGAGCCCCTCTGCGCCCAGCTCGACATGCTGGCGACCATCCTGGGCGCCGTACCGGCCATTGATCGGGAAGGCTGGCAGGACGCCGTCGTCGGGATGGGAGAGCTCCTCTCGTCGGTGGTGGTCGCGGCTGCGCTGGAGGCGGGCGGGCTTCCTGCGGCATGGTTCGACGCGCGACGAGTGGTTCGCACCGACGCACGACACGGCGCCGCCATTCCCGATCAACCGGCGATCCGCACGCTGGTCGACGCGCATTTGGCGCCACTGCTGGCGGCCGGAGCACTCCCTGTGACGCAGGGTTTCATCGGCGCCACCGAGTCCGGTGCGTCCACCGTGCTCGGTCGGGGCGGCTCGGACTTCTCCGCCGCGCTGCTTGGTGCTGTCCTCGAGGCCGAGCGCGTGGAGATCTGGACCGATGTGAGCGGTCTGATGACGGCCGATCCGCGGATCGTCCCCGAGGCACTGGTGCTCGCCGAGGCGACCTACGACGAGAGCGCCGAACTGGCGGCATTTGGCGCCAAGGTGCTCCACCCGGCGACTCAGTTGCCGTTGGTGGAAGCGGGGATCCCCATCGTGATCCGCAACACCTTCGCGCCCGGGGCACCAGGTACCCGCATCATCGCCGAGACCGAGTTCGATGCGACCGTGCCGATCCGGTCGATTTCGTTCAAGCGCGGAATTGCGGTCATGCAGGTGCGTGCGGCACGGATGCTCGGTGCCTTCGGGTTTCTGCGGCAGATTTTCGAGGTGTTCGAGCGCCATGAAATCGTGGTTGATGTGCTCGCCACCAGCGAGGTCTCGGTCTCGCTCACCGTCGACCCCTCGCCTCGTCTGGAGGCGGTCATGCGGGACCTCGCACCGATCGGCGAAGTCACCCTGCGCGAGGGCCGGGGCGTCGTCGCCGTGGTGGGGCGCGGGATCCGGGACACACCGGGGATCGCGGCACGGGTGTACCAGGCGATTGCCGATGTGAACGTCGAGATGATCTCGCTCGGCGCGTCGGCCTCCAACTTGACCTTCATCGTGCGCGAGGAGGATGGGCCACGCGTGGTCCGGGCTCTGCATCGCGCCTTCTTCGGGGTGCCGACGTGAGGATCGCGTTGATCGGGAACGGCCGCATGGCGCAGGCCATTCGGGCGGAAGCAGAGGCGGCCGGGGAGACGGTGGTCACCACGATCGCTCGCGGAGAGAATCCGGCAGGGGAGGGGATCACTGCTTCGCGGCTGACCGGCGCCGAGGTGGTGTTCGAGTTCTCCACGCCCGAGGCGGTCGTCGACAACCTGCGGGCACTGCATCCGCTCGGACTCGCCGTGGTGTGCGGCACGACCGGATGGGACTCGGCCCGCGCGGAGGTTGAGGCGTCCTGGCGCGAGGGCCCCGGTGCCCTGCTCGCCGCCAGCAACTTTGCGATCGGCGTCCACCTCTTTCTCCGCGCCGCGCGCGATCTGGCACGTGCGGCGGCGGGGCAGCCCTCGTTCGGCGGCTTTCTGCACGAGCGCCACCACGCCGCCAAGCGGGATGCGCCGTCGGGCACGGGACTCCGCTTGCAGGAGGCCGCCCGTACCGGCGACCCGACGCGCGAGTGGCCCATCTCCTCGGTGCGGGCCGGCTCGATCCCGGGCGAGCACGAGCTGGTGCTCGATGCGCCGTATGAATCGATCACCCTGCGGCACGTGGCGCGCGATCGTCGCGTCTTTGCGGCCGGGGCCCTGACGGCAGGACGATGGCTGCTTGGCCGACGCGGCGTATTCACGCTGGATGCACTCTTCGAGGAGGGTTGATCATGCTCCCGAACGGAACCGGTACGGCGATCGTCACCCCCTTCAGTCCGCAGGGCGACGTCGACCACGAGGCACTGGCCCAGTTGGTCGACTGGCAGATCGAGGAAGGGGTGGATTTCCTCGTGGCCTGCGGCAGCACGGGCGAGGCCGCGACGCTCTCGCTCGACGAACGATTGGCCGTGACGGCCACCGTCGTGCGCTCCGCCTCTGGTCGTGTTCCTGTCCTCGCAGGCGCGACCGACAACGCCACGGCCCGGGCGGTCGACGAAGCGCAGGCGCAGGCGGCGCTTGGCGTAGCCGGCATCATGAGTGCCTCGCCCTATTACAACAAGCCGACGCAGGCCGGCCTCGAAGCACACTTTCGCGCCATCGCCGACGCCATTCACCTCCCGCTGCTGCTGTACAACGTCCCCGGGCGGACCGGGGTCGACCTGCGTCCGGAGACGGTGGCACGCCTCGCGGAGCATCCCCGGATTGGCGGCATCAAGGAGGCGAGTGGCAGCGTGCGCCGGGTAATGGACCTGGTGGCCCAGACGCCAAGTGACTTCGTGGTGCTGTGCGGTGATGATGACCTCGTCGTCCCGGCGATCGCTGCCGGTGCACGGGGCCTCATCTCAGTCGCGAGCAACGCCTTGCCCCGCGCGATCGCCACGATCGTCCGCCATGCGCGCGCGGGCGACTTCGCCACGGCGCGTGCCGACCTGCTCCCGCTCCTCCCGTTCATCGACCTGCTCTTCACCGAAGCGAACCCGATTCCGGTGAAGGCCGCGCTGGCGATGCAGGGGCGCATCGGTGACACCGTGCGCCTCCCGCTCCTGTCGGCCACCGCCCCGCTGCGTGAGCGCATGGCGCCATTTCTTCCGATGACTTCCCGCCTTGGAGTGCCCGCGTGAACGACCTTGAAGCCCGCATTGCCCCCTTCCTCGACCAGGTCCCCGAAGGACGCGAGAACGAAGCGCGCCGCGCCTTCGCCCAGCTCAAGGAAGCACTCCAGCACGGGCGTATCCGCGCCGCGGAACGCGACGCCGACGGCCGATGGCACGTGAACGGCTGGGTCAAGCGCGGCATCCTGCTCGGCTTCCGGCTCGGCGTGCTCGTCGACGCCGGCACGGCGGGGCCGATGCGGTTCTTCGACAAGGACAGCTTCGGGGTGCGTGCCACCACGATCGACGAGGGAATCCGGATCGTGCCAGGCGGCACCGCGGTGCGTGAGGGCAGCTACCTCGCGCGCGGCGTGATCGTGGTGCCACCGGCGTATGTGAACGTCGGCGCGTATGTCGATGAGGGGACGCTGATCGATTCGCACGCGCTCGTCGGCTCCTGTGCGCAGATCGGGAAGCGCGTGCACTTGTCGGCGGCGGCCCAGATCGGTGGCGTGCTCGAGCCGGCCGGGGCGATGCCGGTGATCATCGAGGACGACGTGTTGGTGGGGGGGAATTGCGGGGTGTACGAGGGGACGATCGTGCGGCGACGCGCCGTCCTGGCGCCCGGGGTGCTCCTGACTGGTGGGACGGCGGTGGTCGACCTCGTCCACGACCGGATCCTGCGGCGTGAGGGCGACTCGCCGCTGGAGATTCCGGAAGGGGCGGTCGTGGTGCCGGGGAGCCGACCGGTGACCCACGGGAGCGGGCAGGCGCGCGGGATCTCGCTGTACGCGCCCGTGATCGTCAAGTACCGCGACGAGCGCACCGACGCGGCGGTGCAGCTCGAAGATTTGATCCGCTAGAAACCGAGCTTGGTGATCCGCCCACCTGGGCCGACGCCCCAGGCGGTTCGGCCGACGCCGCCGACGCTCCAATACTGGCTCGGCGTGGCGGTCGTCCAGGTCATTCCCGCGTCCCGCGTCACCAGCAGTCCGGCGAGAGTCGCGGCGACGGCGGTGTTGCGATCGGCCCCGGGCACCCACGACACGCCGAAGAACGAGCCGCGCACGGCGGGGCGGGGGCGCATGGTCCAGGTCGCGCCGCCATCATCGGTCACGCCCACCACTGCCGAGGCGGTGTCGGTGCGCATTTGGGCAATGCGCGCGCCGACACCGATCCCGCGCTTCGCGTCGAGCCACGACGTCGCGGTCATCCCGGCGCCGTCACCCTTCACGAACGGCGTCGGGACGGCGCGCCACTGCTTGCCGCCGTTCGTCGTCACCAGGAGCCGCCCTTCCGGCGCGCCGGTGGCCACCCAGGCATTCGACTTCCCCTGACTGACCAGGCAGCCCCCGCTCGCGGCGAAGGCTCCCTCACTCGCCAGCGGTGCGGGGAGCGCCTCCGTGGGGAGCAGGTTCCACGACGCGCCTCCGTCCTCGGTCCGCATCATCATCGTGCGGCCGTTGGCCGCGTCGCTGAATGCCACGCCGTGCTTCGTGTCAAAGAAGGTGAAGCAGTCGAAGAACGCTGCGGTGTCCGCGTTGGTGAACTGCAGTGTCCACTGCGCGCCACCATCGGTGGTGTGATAGATCCGCGACTTGATCCCCGGTCCGGCGGCCAGCAGCCACGCCTCCTCGGCGCTGAACGCGTGCACGTCGCGGAACTCCATCGTCTCCGCGCCGGGCACGGCCTTCAGTTCCCAGGTCGTGCCACCGTCGCGCGTCCGCAGCACCGTTCCCTTGTGGCCGCTGACCCACGCGACCTGTTCGTTCACGGCCGCCACCGCCTGCAGCAGGGCGGTCGTCCCGCTCGTCTGCTCGGTGACAACCGGGGCCTGGGCCGCGAGGGCGGCCGGAACCAACGCCACGACGACGGCGAAGCGACGCATGCCAATCACCTCAGTAGTTGGGGAGCGACTTCCGCATCCGCAGGGTGAGCGAGTCCGCCTTGGCGGCTGTCACGCTGTCGCCCAGCTGCCGGAACGCTTCGGCGCCGCCACCGTAGACCAGATAGTACAGACCGAGGATCGACGCCGAGGGCTCGTCGACCCAGCCTGCGGGGCGCTCGCGCGCGGCGGCCTCCGGATGGTACACCCCGAAGAGGAGGGCACGCGTGCGCGCCACATCGACCCAGCTGAAGTTCTGCGTCATCCGGATCGCGCCACCTTCGGTGATCGGCCGCGGCATCACCTGGCGGACCATCCCCTGCGAGAGCAGGTACGGCCGGAGTCCGAGCGAGGCGTCGGGGTAGTTGCCGGTGCTCCACGAGAAGTAGATCGGCCGCTTGCCCAGATTGTCGCGGATCAGCAGCGCCGCGGCGATGTCGCTCCGGGTCATGTACTCGCCGCCGAAGCGGAGGACGAGCGAGTCGATCATCATCCCGGCGTTCTTCGGCGTCTGCGAATACTCCGGCAGCGAGTCCAGCCCCTGCGTCGTCATCGCGAAGACGGTGTTGGTCGGCTTGACCCAGCTGGTGGCTGCCGGGGCGCCCAGCGGCACCGTGTCGGCGTCGCTGCGCGGGCGCCAGAGCGCGGCGGCCGTCGCGGGGTCGAACGTCGGCGTCTCGCGACGGCGGATCTGGCGCAGGTGCCAGTCGGTGTTCATCAGCGACAGGTTGGCCAGCGTCACGTCGCGGCGGATGCCGAGCACCTCCTGCGCAAACCAGAGCGGGAAGGTGTCGTTGTCGCCGGCGGTGATCAGGATGCCGTACGGCTCGACCGACTCGAGGATGTCGATGGCGAAGTCGCGGGCCAGCGTTTCGTGGGCGCGCGAGGCCGAGACGCGGTTGCCGAAGAACGGCACCAGGCCGAGCAGCAGCACCGGCGTGCCGACCAGCCAGCGCCGCGAGTCGCTTACCCGATCGCCCAGCATCTCGCCGATATAGCGGATGGTGGCGGCGAGGCCGGCGGCGATCAGCACGCCGACGAAGGCGAACGAGACGACGAAGAAGTAGTCGCGCTCGCGGACCTCGCGCATCTCCTGCGTGATCGCGGAATTGTTGGCCTGGAACGAATAGCCGTACTTGAAGTTCAGGTAGTAGATCAGCATCAGGGTGACGGTGAACAGCAGCGCCCCGGCGGCGAGGCCGGCCCGCTTGTCGCGGCGCAACAGGGCGAGGACTCCGCCGAGCGTCGTCGCCGTGAAGATGCCGACCATCAAGCTGCGGAAGGCGCCGAGGTCCCGGCCCCACTGCCAGCTCCAGTAGGTCCAGTAGTTGGTCAGCTGGGCCGACAGGGGCGACTGCCGCACCGAGAGGTCCGGCTTGCCATACTGCACGCGGCCGAGGACATCCTTGAGCGCCTGCGAGAAGAAGCCGACCGGCTCGCCCTCGTTGATCGGCGGATACTGACCGGCGCGGATCGGCAGGTAGACGTAGTTGAGCGAGAGCCCCACCACGACGGCCAGCGCCACCGCGGCGATGACGCGCGGGCGGAGCATGATGCGCCAATCGGTCATCAGGACATAGATGCCCACGACGGGCATCGCCAGCACACCCATCATGTGGTTGGTCGAGGACAAGGCGGTGAGATACACCGCGGCCACCACCCAGCGATCCCGCCGCTCACCGGCCGGCTCGTCGGCCCAGCGCACCATGCACCAGACCACCATCGCGATCGAGAGCAGCGACACCGTGTAGACCTTTTCGTTCACGGTGCTCTGGTTCCAGACGGTCCAGGCCATCGCGGAGGCGAAGACGCCGGCGAAGGCCGACGCCAGACGTGGGCCCCGCGCCGTCGGGAGGATCGGCCGCAACCACCGCTCGGCCACCAGGAACCAGAGGCCGGCCCCGCCCGCGCTGGTGATCGCCGCGAAGAGGTTGATCCGCACCGAGTACTCCGCCGCCAGCGGCAGCAGCCCCCAGGCGTGCGCCATCAGCGTGAAGAGCGGATTGCCCGGCGGGTGCGGGATGCCCAGCACCTTGGCGGCGGCGATGTACTCCGAGGTGTCCCAGAAGGCCGTGGTCGGCGACAGGGTCAGGAAGTACACCACGAACACCACCAGGAAGGTGGCGACGGCCCAGAGGTAGGGCGGGCGTTCGGCGGGCGTATCGGACACGCGTGGCTCCGGTGCGGTGGGGGAGGTCAAAGTGGTGGTTGGTCGAACCGCGACTTAATGGCGGAACATTCGGGCGCCGGTCATCACCATGGCAATGCCAAGGCGATCCGCGGCAGCAATCACGTCGGGGTCCTTGATCGAGCCCCCGGGTTGGATGATCGCTCGGACCCCCGCCTCCGCCGCGGCTTCGACGCCGTCCGGAAAGGGGAAGAAACCATCGGACGCCAGCACGGCGCCATCCAGGAGGTGTCCGGCCTGCCGTGCCTTGTGGACGGCGAGGAAGGAGGCATCCACACGGCTCATCTGGCCGGCCCCGATGCCGAGGGCCTGTTCGCCCCGGGCCAGCAGGATCGCGTTGGACTTCACGGTGGCGACGGCGGCCCAGGCGAATCGAAGGTCGATCATCTCCTCGGCCGTCGGCGTGCGGCTCGTCGGAACCGACCAACCGTCCTCGTTGTGGTCGAACGCGAACTGGTCCTGGATCAGGAAGCCGCCGCGAATGCGCTTCCAGTCGAGGCTGTCGTGGCCGACCGGGACCGGCAGCTCGACAATGCGGAGGTTCCGCTTCTCGGCAAAGATCGCCAACGCATCGGCATGAAAGGCCGGGGCGACGATCACTTCGATGAAGAGATCGCGCATCGCCTCGGCCGCCGGGCGATCGACCACCGTGTTGAAGGCGATGACGGAGCCGAAGGCGGAGGTCGGATCGGTGGCCCGTGCCCGTTCGAACGCTTCCTTGGCACTCCGGCCCAGGGCAATGCCGCACGGCGTGGTGTGCTTGATCACGGCGCAGGCGACATCGTGGCTCCAGGCCGCGACGGCCGCCATGGCGGCGTCGATGTCCAGCAGGTTGTTGAAGGACAGTTCCTTCCCCTGCCGCTGTGTCAGGTCACCGATCCCACGCGGTTCCTCGGACACGTAGAGCGCGGCGCGCTGCTGCGGATTCTCGCCGTAGCGGAGCACCTGTCGCCGCTCCATCGCCAGCGCGATCCGCTCGGGGAGGGACGCCTGGCGTGGCGTGAGATAGCCAGCGATGGCATTGTCGTAGTCGGAGGTGTGCGTGAACACCTTGGCGGCGAAGCCCTGGCGCACCTCGAGCGGGATCTCGCCACCAGCCACCAATTCGAGGACCTGGCCATAGTCGCGCGGATCGACCACCGGGAGGACGAACTCGAAATTCTTCGCCGCGGAGCGCAGCATCGACGGGCCGCCGATGTCGATGTTCTCGATCGCGTCCTCGAACGAGACGTCCGGATGGGCGATCGTCGCGCGGAAGGGGTAGAGATTCACGGCGACGAGTTGGAAGGAGGCAATGCCATGCTCCTTCATCACCCGCACATGTTCGGGACGATCGGGGCGCGCGAGCAGGCCGGCGTGGACCACCGGATGGAGCGTCTTGACGCGACCATCGAGGATCTCGGGGAAACCGGTGATCTGGTCGACCGTGGTGACTGGGCAGCCGGCGTCGCGGAGGAGGGCGGCGGTGCCGCCGGTGGAGACCACTTCCCAGCCCAGGCGAACGAGTTCCTGGGCAAAAGCCACTACACCACGTTTGTCACTGACCGAGATCAGGGCACGCTGCATTGTCACAAACTCCGGTGCGGATTCAGGCCGCAGGGGGAAGAGCAAATGGTACGGGGCGGCCAGCGCGCGCCGCCGCCGTCACCGCCGCGGGGAGGAGTCGATGCTCGGCGGCCAGGACCCGCGCCGCCAATGACTCCGGCGTGTCACCCGGCTGCACCGGCACCCGGGCCTGCCCGAGGATCGCGCCGCGGTCGTAGACCTCGTCCACCAGGTGCACGGTGGCGCCACTCTCGGTGTCGCCAGCCGCCAGCACCGCGGTGTGGACACGCCCGCCATACATGCCCGGGCCGCCATGCTTCGGCAGCAGTGCCGGGTGAATGTTGATGATCCGGCCATGGTAGGCCGCCACGACGACCGGGGGCACCAGCTTCAGGTAGCCCGCCAGGACCAGCAGGTCGACTCGGCCACCCTCGAGCGCGGCCAGCCACTCGGCGCCATCCCGGTGGCTCTGGAGCCGATGCGTGGCGATGCCGCGCCGCGCAGCCGCTTCGAGCGCCGCGGCATCACGGTCGCTGAGCACGAGCACCACGTCGGCCCCCGTGCTCGGGGCGTCGCAGAGCGCCAGAAGGTTGCTGCCGCGGCCCGAGACCGCCACTGCCACGCGATAGCTCACAGCCCTTCAATCTAACGAGGAGACCCCGGATCGCGGGGGCAGATGGGCCCTCAGCGCGCCGAGGTCAGCAATGCGACGGCAGCGCGGAGGTCGGCGGCCACCGGAAACCCGAGCGTGCCGGTCTCCTCGACGTGTCGGGCCCCATCGCCGGTGCGGACCAGGACGGCCTGGGCGCCGAGTGCTCGGGCTGGCAGGAGGTCGCCAGGGCGATCGCCGATGCACCACGAGCGTGCCAGGTCGATCCCGAAGCGCTGCGCTGCCTGCCGATGCATCGCGGTGCCTGGCTTGCGGCAGTCGCAGTCGTCCTCGCGCCGGTGCGGGCAATGGTAGACCGCGTCGATGGTGATGCCATGGGCAGAGAGCTGGCGCTGCAGTTCGGCCTGCACCGCCTCGAAGTCGGCCTCGGTGAAAAAACCCTGCCCGATGCCGGACTGATTGGTGACGATGATGCGGAGGTAGCCGAGGCGCGTCAGCTCGTGCAGCGCCTCGATGACACCTGGCAGGAGGACGACACCCGCCGGATCGGCAAGGTGGCCGGGGTCCTCGATCAGGGTACCGTCGCGATCGAGGAAGACGGCCGGCGGATGGTCGGTCATCCGCGTGTCGGCCTGCCGCGGGTCGAGTCGGGACGCGCCTTGGCGGTCGAGTCCTTTGTGGTGGCGAGTGAATCCGCCTTGGTCGGTGCAGGTTTCCGTCCCTCGACGCGAATCCGGAGCGTCGTCGCCACTCCGCCGCCAATGGTCCGGACGCCGTGGAGCTCGACCACATAGCTGGTCGCGCTCTGCACCACGCCGGCAGTGCGCACCATCAACCGCGTCGTGAGTGGCGGCCGCACCTGCTCGACCGAGTCGGGCGGCGGTGCCGTCGGCGCACCGCGGATCGGCCGTCGAGCAGCCGGGGCTGCGGGGGGCGCGTCGGGCGGGGTGCTGTCGGCCTTGGCCGCCGCGGTGTCGTCCGGCGCCTTCACCGGCGTGAGGCCGCCGCGACCACGATAGAGCGAATCGTGCGCCGGTTGGGGGAGAGCCCCGATCGGTCCGATCGAGCTCGAATCGGGGAGTTGCACCACGCGGATCGAGTCGGCCGGCAGCGCGAAGCGTGGGTCGAGGGTCTGGGTGAGGACGACGCCGATCGTGAAGGAGTCGACGCGCTCCGCCGACTGGACGCGAGGCGGCGTCGAGTCGCGCGGGTAGGCCCAGATCTCGCCGACGACGTCGGTGGCCGGCGTCACGCGCACGGTGTCCCACGATTCCTTGGGCCCGCGACGGCGATTGCGATCCTGGTCGACGACGGCCGCGACGAGGAAGGTGCCACGCGGCAATGGGCCGAATGCAAATCGGCCATTCGAGTCCGCGAGCGTGCGGTAGGGCAGGGAGTCCGGCAGCAGCAGCGCCTCGATCAGCGCGAGCGGGACCGGGCGTTGCGTGCCCCAATCGACGGCGCGTCCAATCAGGTAGCGCCCCGGCAGCGTGCCACCGGTCGCGAGCGTGATGACCGACGCCTGCTGCGAGACGTTCGAGGGCTCGCGGATGTCGCGGATGCCTGGCGCCAGCTCGATGCGATAGACGGTGTTGGGGCGCCAGCCGTCGCGCGGGCGGACCAGCAGGCGGTTGCGCTTCCACTGCACGCGGGGGATGACGCTGTCCGGGGCCGGCGAGAGCATGACCAGCCGCTCGAGTTCGCCGTTGCCGGTGCCGAAGTTCGGCTGCGTCCCTTCGGAGATGATCTCGTCGAACTTGAATTCGACCCAGCCATCAAAGCCGTCGAGCACCCGCACCGAGTCGGGGATGGTGCCGATGAGCAGTGGCGGCGTGCCATCGGCGGGCCCTCCCGGGGGAGGGGCCATGCGCGCGCAGCCGGCGAGCAGGCTCGCCGCGAGGGCGAGCCGCTTCAGTCCGTGCACCCGAGGGCGGTGCGCTTGGCGCGCAGCGCCTCCGCCTGGGCACGCCACGCGCCGAGCTTCTCGCGCTCCTTCTCGATGATCGCCGCCGGCGCCCGCGACACGAACTGTTCGTTGCCGAGCTTGGTCTCCTGCGCGGTGACCAGCGCATCGAGCTTGTCGGCCTCGGCACCGAGGCGCGCGCATTCCTTGGCGATGTCGACCAGATCGCCGAGCGGCACGAAGACGATCGTGCGATCGTCGAGGACGATGGTGCCACCGGGCTCATCCGGCGCGGCACCGATCGTCAGGGTCTCGATCTTGGCCAGTCGGCGCACCGTCTCGCCCTCGGCCGCCAGCGCACGCGTGGCCACCGGGCTGGCATCGCTCACGGTGACCGAGACGGTCTGCCCCGGCGCCACCGCATACTCGGCGCGCAGGGCGCGCACCGCGCCGATGATGGCCTGCGCGGCGCCGAACTCCTCGAGCGCGGCCGCATCCGCGCGGCCGTCGGAGGCTCGTGGCCACGCGGCCAGGGAGATGGTCGCGTCCGGTGTCGAGTTCGGGAGCCGCTGCCAGAGCGCCTCGGTGATGAACGGCATCACCGGGTGCAACAGGCGGAGACCCTGGTCGAAGACGTGGGCCGCGACGGCGCGCGCCGTCTCGCCACCAGGGGCGTTGCCATACAGGCGCGGCTTCACCTGCTCGACGTACCAGTCAGCGAGGTCGCTCCAGAGGAAGTGGTACACCGCGGCGGCCGCGTCGTTGAGCCGGTAGCGCTCATACTGCTGCGTCGCCTCGCGGATGGTCGCCTCGGCGCGCGCCAGAATCCAGCGATCGGCAAGCGTGAGGTCGCGCTCGTCGATCGACGCGAGCGGTGCGGCGCCGGCCTCGAGGTGTCCGAGCAGGAAACGCCCGATGTTCCACAACTTGTTGGCGAAGTTGCGACCGGGCGCGAACGAGACGTCGAGATCGGCGGGATCGAGAATCAGGTCGGTGCCCACCGCCATCCCGCTCACCATCGTGTAGCGAAGGGCATCGGCGCCGAAGCGATCGATCACCTGGAGCGGATCGATGCCATTGCCCAGCGACTTCGACATCTTGCGATGCTGGGTGTCGCGCACGGTGCCATGCAGGTACACGGTGCGGAACGGCACCTCGCCGCGGAAGGCGAGGCCGGCCATGATCATCCGGGCCACCCAGAAGAAGAGGATCTCCGGGGCCGTGACGAGCGTGGCGCCAGGATAGAAGGCGCGGAGATCATCCGTCTCCTCCGGCCAGCCGAGCGACGAGAAGGGCACCAGCCACGACGAGAACCAGGTGTCGAGGACGTCCTCGTCCTGCCGCACGCGCCCGCCGCAGGCGGTGCACGCCTCGACATCGGTGCGCGAGACGATCGTCTGCCGGCATCCCTCGGCCTCGCAGTACCAGACCGGGATGCGATGTCCCCACCAGAGCTGGCGCGAGATGCACCAGTCGCGGATGTTCTCGAGCCACATGGCGTAGTTGTCGCCCTGGCGCTCGGGGAGGAAGCTCACGCGGCCGTCGCGATACGCCTGCAGCGCCGGATCGGCGAGCGGCTGCATCTTCACGAACCACTGGTCCGAGAGGCGCGGCTCGACCACCGTGTCGCAGCGGTAGCAATGGCCCACCGCGTGGCGGTGCGCCTCCACCTTCTCCAGCAGTCCGAGCGCCTCGAATTCGGCGACCACGCGCTTGCGCGCCTCGAAGCGATCGAGACCGCGGAAGCGCTCCGGCACGGTGTCGTTCATCTTCGCGTCGTCGGTCATCACGTCGAGTTGGGCCAGGCCGTGGCGCTTGCCGATCTCGAAGTCAGTCGGATCGTGCGCGGGGGTGACCTTGACGGCACCCGAGCCGAAGTCGGCCTCGACCGCCTCGTCGCCGACGATCGGGATCAGGCGGTCGGCGAGCGGGAGGCGCAGCCGCGTGCCGATGAGCGCCAGGTAGCGCGGGTCGGTCGGGTGCACGGCCACGGCGGTGTCGCCGAGCATCGTCTCGGGGCGGGTGGTCGCCACGGTGACAAAGCCCTGCCCGTCCTCGCGCGGGTAGCGGAGGTGCCAGATCTTGCCGTCGGTCTCTTCCTTCTCCGCCTCCTCGTTCGAGAGGGCGGTGAGGCAGCGGGGGCACCAGTTGATGATGTACTTGCCGCGATAGATCAGGCCGCGCTCGTGCAGCGTGACGAACACTTCGCGGACGGCGCGCGAGAGATCCTCGTCGAGCGTGAAGTAGGTGCGCGACCAGTCGCAGCTGGCGCCGAGCGCCTTGAGCTGCTCGAGTATGACTCCGCCGGTCTCTTCGACGAAGCTGCGGACCCGCGTGACGAAGGCCTCGCGACCCACATCGAACCGGGTCAGCCCTTCCTTGGCCAGCAGCTTCTCCACCACGTTCTGCGTGGCGATGCCGGCGTGGTCGGTGCCGGGCACCCAGAGCGCCTTGCGGCCGCGCATCCGCTCGAAACGGATCAGCACATCCTGCAGCGTGTTGTTGAGCCCGTGACCGGCGTGCAGCACGGCGGTCACGTTCGGGGGCGGGATCTGGATGACGTACGGCTCGCCGGGGGCGTTGGCGTCGACCGTGTAGAAGCCGCGGTCCTGCCACCACTGGTACAGCGGGCCCTCGATGGCGCGCGGGTCGTATTGGGGGGCGAGCGGCTCGGTCACGCGATCGCCTCGTCACCCACGTCGGTCGCACCTAGCTGGACGAGGTCGTCCTCGCCGCGCACCAGCACGCAATTCACCAGCCGCTCCACCGTCACGGCCTCGGCCACGAGCCGCGCGGCGATCGAGCGCGCGCGCCGATCCGGCACCCAGCCATGCAGTTCGAGGGCGTTGCGGCCGACCGGCACGACTTCAAGCTGGAGGCCACGCAACCGCACGTCGGCGTCGAGCGCCGACTGGGCATCGTGGACCAGTTCGGCTACTGAGCGATCGCCGGCCGGGGTGGAGGAGCCTTCGCGGCGGCCGACCCGGGCCGCCCGGGGGCCGACCAGTTCTCCCACCAGAAAGCCGAGGGCGGCGCCCAGGGCGAGCCCGGCCGTGACGAGGCCGGCGGCGGCGAGGCCGTCAGGGCGGGAAGGGCGGCGGCGTGCAGCGAAACGAGGCATGATGCTAAAATACTAGGCTCGGTCGGCACGGCCTATGCCCTGCCGCCACGTGTGGAACCCTTTGCCAGGCTGGCCCCGATGACCGCTGCTCTCGACGCCCCGATCCGCGTGACCCTCCCCGATGGCTCCATTCGCGAGCTCGAGGCGGGGACCACCGGCGCGGCGTTGGCCGCGGCGATCGGGGCCGGACTGGCGCGGGCGGCGGTCGCGATCCGGGTCAACGGAGAAATTCGCGACCTCGGTCGGCCGCTCGTGGACGGCGATCAGGTCGCGATCCTGACCGAACGCGATGCCGATGCGCTCCCCGTCCTTCGCCATTCGGCGGCGCACATTCTCGCGACCGCGGTGCGGAAGATCTTCCCCGGCGCCGGGATCGGCTTCGGCCCGTCGATCGACGAGGGCTTCTACTACGACTTCGACGTTCCCCGGCCGTTCACGCCCGAGGACCTGGAGGCGCTCGAGGCGGCGATGGCCGAGGTCGTGGCCGCGGACTATCCGTTCGTCCGCGAGGAGGTCTCGCGCGAGGAAGCCAATGCCCGCTTCGCCGACGACCCGCTCAAGCTGGAACGGATCAGCGAGCTCGGTCCCGACGAGACGATCACGATCTACACCGACGGCCCGTTCGTCGACCTCTGCCGCGGGCCGCACGTGCCGAGCACGGCGAAGCTGAAGCACTTCAAGCTGCTCACGGGCGCCGGCGCGTACTGGCGCGGTGACTCGTCGCGGCAGATGCTGCAGCGGATCTACGGGACGGCCTACTTCAAGAAGGACGAGTTGGCGCAGCACCTCTTCCGGCTCGAGGAGTCGAAGAAGCGCGACCACCGGATGCTCGGCAAGCAGCTCGATCTCTTCATGTTCCACCCGTTCGCCCCGGGCGCGGCGTTCTGGACCGAGAAGGGGACGGTGATCTACAACGCGCTGAATGACTACATGCGCGCGCTGCAGCGGGATGGCTATCGGGAGATCCGCACCCCCTTGATGTACAACAAGGGGCTGTGGGAGATCTCCGGGCACTGGGGGAAGTACAAGGAGAACATGTTCCTCGTGCTCGACAACGAGAGCAACGAGCACGACTTCTCGTTGAAGCCGATGAATTGCCCGTCGCACCATCTGCTCTACGGCAGCAAGAAGCACTCGTACCGGGAGCTGCCGATCCGCTACGTGACCTACGACGTGTTGCACCGGAATGAAGTCTCCGGTGCCCTCTCGGGGCTGACGCGCGTGCGGCAGTTCGCGCAGGATGACTGCCACATCTACCTGATGGAGCGGCAGATCCAGGCCGAGGTGCACCGGCTGGTGCAGTTCATCCTCAAGTACTACGAGACCTTCGGCCTCAAGGCGACGCTGAAGTTCGCCACGCGGCCGGAGCAGCGGATCGGCTCGGACCAGCTCTGGGACGAGGCGGAGCGCGCGCTGCGCCATGCCCTCGAGGCCACCGGGCAGTCGTACGAGCTGAAGCCGGGTGACGGCGCGTTCTACGGGCCGAAGATCGACTTCGACGTCGAGGACGCCCTCGGCCGGAAGTGGCAGCTGGGCACCATCCAGCTCGACTACAACGCGGCCGATCGCTTCGACCTCTCCTTCGTCGGCGAGGACAATGCGGATCACCGACCGGTGGTGATCCACCGCGCCGTGAACGGCTCGTTCGAGCGCTTCATCGCCATCCTGATCGAGCACTTCGCCGGGGCGTTCCCGCTCTGGCTGTCGCCGGAGCAGGTCCGGGTCGTGCCGATCAGCGACGCGCAGCGCGATGCCGCCGAAGCGGTGACGGCGACACTGCGGGACGCCGGCATCCGCGCGACCCTGGACGACCGCAACGAGACGCTGAACTACCGGATCCGCGATGGCGAGATGGCGAAGGTGCCCTACCTCGCGGTCGTCGGTGGTCGCGAGGCGGAGAGTGGCGCCGTGGCGGTCCGCGTCCGCGGGGCGGGGAACAAGCAGGAGGTCATCGCGCTGACGGAATTCACGGCGCGGCTGGTGGAAGAGGTCAGGACGCGGAGTCTCGGCGCCTAGCCGGTGAGGGGTGAGGGGTGAGGGGGGCAAGGCCGTCATCCCGAGCGAAGCGAGGGATCTGCGTGATCGCGGGCACGCAGATCCCTCACGTTGTTCGGGATGACTCGTCCCCCTTACCCCTCACCCCTCACCAACAGACCCCGCACCCCTCACCCCTCACCGATTATCTTCCCCCGCGTCCTGAATCCTTGAGGTCGCATGTCTGACCAGCACATTCCCGTCATCGTCGCCGCCTGCCGGACGCCGATCGGTCGTTATCAGGGCGCCTTGTCCTCGCTTCCCGCGACGCGACTCGGCGCCCTTGCCATTGCCGACGTGGTGCGCCGCGCCGGCGTCGATGCCCAGCTGATCGATGAAGTGATCATGGGACACGTGGTGCAGGGTGGGACGGGGCAAGCCCCCGCCCGGCAGGCGATGATCCACGCCGGCCTGCCGGCCACCATCCCCGCCCTGACGATCAACAAGGTCTGCGGCTCCGGCCTCAAGGCCGTCATGTTGGCGGCCCAGGCCATCAAGGCCGGAGACGCGCAGTGCGTCGTGGCGGGTGGCATGGAGTCGATGTCCTCGGCGCCGCACTACCTCTACAACTACCGCAACGGCATCAAGGCCGGCAACCAGACCATCGTCGACGGCATGATCCACGACGGCCTCTGGGATTCGTTCGGCAACAACCACATGGGCGAATACGCCGAGTACACCGCCGAGAAGGCCGGGGTGTCGCGCGCGGATCAGGACGCCTTCTCGGCGCGGTCGCATCAGCGTGCCGCCGCGGCGCAGGCCGCGGGGAAGTTTGCCGCCGAGATGGTGCCGGTCGAGATCGCCGGCAAGGGTGGACCGACGCTGGTCACCGCCGACGAGTCGGTCCGGCCGGACACCACGGCAGAGTCGCTGGCCAAGCTGCGGCCGGTCTTCCGGAAGGACGGCACCGTGACCGCTGGCAACGCGCCGGGATTGAATGACGGCGGCGCGGCGATCATGGTCACCTCGCTCGCCTTCGCGAAGGCCCACGGCCTCCCGGTGCTCGCGCGGATCACCGGCTATGCCACGGGTGGCGGCGAGCCGAAGGAACTCTTTTTCGCCCCGATTCTCGCCGTGCAGAACCTGATGAAGCAGTCAGGGGCGACGATCGGCGACTACGACCTGATCGAAGCCAACGAGGCCTTCGCCGTGCAGGCGATCGCCGACGGCCGCGCCCTCGGCTGGAACGAGGACCGCGTCAACGTCAACGGCGGCGCGATCGCCCTGGGCCATCCGATCGGTGCCTCCGGCGCCCGCGTGCTCGCCACCCTGATCCACGCGATGCATGATCGCGGGGCCGCGACGGGGCTGGCGACGTTGTGTCTGGGTGGGGGAAACGCCGTGGCATTGAGCGTCGCGAAGGAGTGAATCGATGATCGATGATCGATCATCGATCATCGATGAACCACATATTCAACGCAGGTGCATCATGTCACAGATCGCAGTCATCGGTTCCGGCACCATGGGCAACGGCATCGCCCACGTCTTTGGCCAGCACGGCCACGACGTCTCGCTCATCGACGTCAATGCGGCAGCGCTGGAGAAGGCCAAGGCGACGATCGCCGGGAACCTCGACCGGCAGGTCAAGAAGGGGACGCTGGCGGCCGAGGCGCCGGCCGAGATTCTCGCGCGGA
This sequence comes from Gemmatimonadota bacterium, assembly GCA_016720805.1. Lineage (NCBI taxonomy): Bacteria > Pseudomonadati > Gemmatimonadota > Gemmatimonadota bacterium. Next base: position 993,576 of record JADKJZ010000014.1, read on the forward strand.
TCACCACCGGCACCGAGCTCGCGCTCGCGGCGACGGCGTCGCTCGTGATCGAGGCGGCGAGCGAGAACCCCGCGATCAAGTTCGACATCTTCGCCAAGCTTGACGCGCTCTGCGGCCCCGACACCCTCCTCGCCAGCAACACCTCCTCCATTTCCATCACCGAGATCGCCGCCAGGACGAAGCGGCCCGCACAGGTCATCGGGATGCATTTCATGAATCCGGTCCCGGTGATGCAACTGGTCGAGGTCATCCGTGGGCAGGACACCTCGGATGCGACCACGGCCACGGTGATGGAGCTCTCGCGTGCGCTCGGCAAGACGCCGGTCGAGGTCAATGACTTCCCCGGCTTCGTCAGCAATCGCGTGCTGATGCCGATGATCAACGAAGCGATCTTCTGCGTCTTCGAGGGCGTCGCCACCCCCGAATCGATCGACACGGTCATGAAGCTCGGCATGGCCCATCCGATGGGGCCGCTGACGCTGGCGGACTTCATCGGGCTCGACGTCTGCCTCGCGATCCTGAACGTGCTGCACACCGGCCTGGGGGACGACAAGTACCGCCCGTGTCCGCTGCTGAAGCGGATGGTGGCAGCGGGGCACCTGGGGCGGAAGAGCGGGAAAGGATTCTACACGTACGGGAAGTAGCGCACCGTATCGATGATCGATCATCGATGATCGATCACCAGCCTCACCTTCTGACGGAATGGATTTCTCATGGACACCTTCGCCAGCATGCAGACCATGGGCCACGAGCAGGTGGTCTTCTCCCATGAACCGTCCTGCGGCTACTTCGGCATCATCGCGATCCACGACACCACGCTCGGGCCGGCCCTTGGCGGGACCCGGGTGTGGCAGTACGAGAGCACGGATGCCGCGCTGCACGACGCCCTGCGGCTGGCGCGCGGGATGACCTACAAGAGTGCGGTGGCCGGGCTGAACCTGGGCGGCGGCAAGGCGGTCATCGTCGCCGATCCGAAGCGCGCCGATCGTGAGTCGCTCTTCCGGGCGCATGGCCGCTTTGTCGAGTCGCTGGGCGGGCGCTACATCACCGCCGAGGACGTCGGCACCTCGCCGACCGACATGGAGTTCATCAAGCGGGAGACGAAGCACGTCGCCGGGCTGCTGAACCTCTCGGGTGACCCGTCGCCGGTGACCGGCTACGGCGTCTACGTCGGGATGAAGGCCTCGGCCAAGGCGAAATGGGGGAAGGACTCGCTCGCCGGCAAGACGATCGCAGTGCAGGGTTGCGGCAAGGTCGCGTACTACCTCATGAGCCACCTCAAGCAGGAGGGGGCGCGGCTGATCGTCAGCGACATCGATGAGCAGAAGGTGGCGCGGGTCGTGGATGAGCTGGGGGCGACCGCTGTCTCGGCGGATGCGATCTTCGATGCCAAGGCCGACATCTTCGCGCCGTGCGCACTGGGGGCGATCCTCAACGACGACACCATCGGCCGCCTGAAGGTCGAGATCGTCGCGGGCGGTGCGAACAACCAGCTCGCCGAGGAGCGCCACGGCAGGATGATCGAGGAGAAGGGGATCCTGTACGCCCCGGACTACGTCATCAATGGCGGCGGCGTGATCAACGTCTACGGCGAGCTGCAGGGCTGGACGATGGAGCGGGCCAAGCGGAAGGCGCAGGAGATCTACGACACGATGACCCGCGTCTACACCATCGCCGCCCGCGACGGCATCCCGTCCTACCAGGCCGCCGATCGCCTCGCCGAGGAGCGGATCAGCTCGGTGGCGGCGCTGAAGCGGATGTGGGTGGCGGGGGATCGATAGTCGTTAGGCCTTAGTCGTTGGTCGTTAGGAGGTCCTTCGACTTCGTCCGCTTCGCGGACTTCGCTCAGGATGACAGCATCGGCTTCTGTGGCCTAACGACGAACGACTAACGACCAACTGAGTATCTTCAGATATGAATGAACGCATCCCCATCGGCGCCGACCACGCCGGCTATGAACTGAAAGAGATCCTCGTCGCTGAACTCGAGCGGCGGGGCTTCGACGTCGAGGATGTCGGGACGCACTCCACCGAGTCGACCGACTATGCGGACTACGCGCACCCGGTGGCGCGCGAGGTGGAGACGGGGGAGGCGAAGCGCGGCATCCTGATGTGCGGGACCGGCCTGGGGATGAGCTACGCGGCCAACCGTCATCACGGCGTCCGGGCGGCGGTGGCCTGGACCCCGGAAATTGCCGCCCTCGCGCGGCAGCACAACGATGCCAACGTCCTGGTCCTCCCGGCGCGCTTCCTCGACGCCGACACCGCCCGCGCCATTCTCGGCGCCTGGCTGGACACGCCCTTCGAGGGTGGCCGCCACGAGCGCCGCATCGCCAAGATCGAGGACGCCACGTGACCGACGCCCTGGTGCATGATGCCCCGCTGACCACTGCCGATCCCACCATTGCCGGGCTGATCGGCAAGGAGTTGCGTCGTCAGCAGGAAGGGCTGGAACTGATCGCCAGCGAGAACTTCGCCTCCCGCGCGGTGCTCGAGGCGATGGGCAGCTGCCTGACCAACAAGTACGCCGAGGGCTACCCCGGCAAGCGGTACTACGGCGGCTGCGAGGTCGTCGACCAGGTGGAGCAGTTGGCCATCGACCGTTGCAAGCAGCTCTTCGGGGCGGCCCACGCCAATGTGCAGCCGCACTCCGGGGCGCAGGCCAACTTTGCCGCCTTCATGGCGGTGATCAAGCCGGGCGAGACGCTGATGGGCCTCGCGTTGCCGCATGGCGGCCATCTGACGCATGGCGCCCCGATCAACCACTCCGGACAGGTGTGGAAGTCGGTACAGTACGGCGTACGCGCCGACACCGGTCGGATCGACTACGATCAGGTGCGCGAGATGGCGCGCCGCGAGCGCCCAAAGCTGATCATCGCCGGCGGCTCGGCCTACGCCCGCATCATCGACTTCGCCGCCTTCCGGGCGATCGCCGACGAAGTCGAGGCCACCTTCCTCGTCGACATGGCCCACTTCGCCGGGCTCGTGGCGGGCGGCGTGCACCCGAACCCGCTCGAGCACGCGCACATCGCCACGTCCACCACGCACAAGACGCTGCGTGGCCCCCGCGGCGGCATCATCCTCTGCCATGAACCGCATGCCAAGGCGATCGACAAGTCGGTCTTTCCCGGGAGTCAGGGCGGGCCGCTTGAACATGTGATCGCCGCGAAGGCCGTCGCGTTCGGTGAGGCGCTCACCGAAGATTTCCGGGCGTATTCCCGGCAGGTGGTCGACAACGCCCACACGCTCTCGGAAGCGATGGTCGAGCGCGGCTACGCAATTGTCTCGGGCGGCACCGACACGCACCTCATGCTCGTCGACCTCCGGCCAAAGGAGCTGACGGGGAAGGAGGCCGAACGCGTGCTCGGCGAGGCGGGCATCACCGTCAACAAGAACACCATCCCGGACGACCCGCAGTCGCCGTTCGTGACCTCCGGCATCCGTCTCGGCACGCCGGCGATCACGACCCGCGGCATGGGCACGGCCGAGATGGTGCGGGTCGCGGAGTTGATCGACCAGGCGCTCGTCGGCCGGCATGACGCCGCGGTCCTGGCGCGGGTCAAGGGCAGCGTCGAAGAGCTCGCCGGCAAGTTCCCGTTGTACGCCACGACCGGGACCCGGGGCTGAGCAGCGTGCCGGATCTCCAGTTCGCTGATGGCGTGCTTGCGCGCATCCGTGCCGTGGCAGGGACGGAGTACGACGAACGCGCGTATCTCTTCATGCTGGAGGCGATCGAGTTCCTCCAGGAGCGGCTCGACGCGCGCCGGCACGTCACCGGGGCGGAGCTGTCGTGGGCCTGTCGCGACCTCGCACTCGAGCGCTTCGGGCTGCTGGCGCAGTCGGTGCTCGAACATTGGCGGGTCACGCGGACCGCCGATTTCGGGCGCATCGTCTACGCACTCGTCGCGATCGGCCTGCTGAGCGTGCAGCCGGGTGACCGCGAGGAGGACTTCCTCGACGTCTACGAGTTCGCCGGCGCCTTCGACACGATCGGCGCGATGCGCTGGGACCCCGCCGCATAGTCCAGCCGTTCGCTCCCCCCCCATACTCTGCACTGGATGCGAGGCAGTCATGCCGCTGTTGCGTCGATTTCTTCCCGGTGTCGTGGTCGCCATCGCCGCGTGCTCGACCGGTCGGGCGCCCACCGTCGGACCCGTCACGCTCGAGTCGAGGTTGGCCGCCGCCAAGCAGGCAGCCAGCGAGATTCGCGAATCGGATATCCGACGTGATGTGGACTACCTCGCCTCCGACGCCAACATGGGGCGCCGCACCCCGTTCCCGAATGCGCCCTCACCCGGCTATGACTCCGCCGCCAGCTATATCGCCCGACGGCTCAAGGAGCTCGGCGTCAAGCCGATGGGCGACAACGGCAGCTACTTCGCGCACTACACGGTGACCCGGTCCACGCTCGACACGACGCGCGTCGCGGGGTCGATCGGAACGGAGCCGTTGAAGTGGGGCGATGACTTCTATGTGTTCAGCTTCCTGGTCGGCGGGGTGCGTCAGTCGGACGTGATTTATGTCGGGGATGGCCTCGCGCGACGCAAGAAGGGGATCGACCCCTACGCAGGCTTCGACATCAAGGGGAAGTGGATCCTCGTCAATCCCGTCACGGTGCGCGGGCAGGTGCGGAGCGGCGGGGTGCTTGGCGCCCCCGACACGATGGGCGTCATGGGAGTCGACTACACCACCTACCTGGAAGAGGCGCGGTTCAAGGGGGCGCTCGGGATACTGCTGGTCCCCACCCCCGGCTTGCTGAACGGCTGGAACCGTCGCGCGACCACAGGTCAGGATCTCAATCCGTCACCCGGGGTGGCCTACGCCCAGTATCAGGTCCCCCGCGTGGTCCTGTCGGAAGCCGCCGTCAGAAGGTTGCTGGCAGGCACCAGCGTTTCGGCGGCCGAGGTCCTCGCGGCGGATGCGACCAAGCGCTACCCGAAGTCGGCCGCGCTCGGCAAACGCGTCAGCATCAACTTTGCTGCGACGACCGCCGAGGCGCACCCGTACAATGTGGTGGGGTTGTGGGAAGGATCGGACCCGAAGCTGAACGACGAATGGATCTCGCTCGCCGCGCACCTCGACGGTGCGGTCCGCGCCGGAGGCGAGATTCCCGGCAACAAGCTCCCCGACCAATACAACGCCGCCGACGACAACGCCAGCGGCAGCGCCGGCAATCTGGCGGTGGCGCGTGCCATCGTCACCGGCCCGAGGCCTCGGCGTTCCATCCTCATGATCTGGGATTCTGGTGAGGAGACGGGGCTGTGGGGGACCCGGTTCATCGCGTATGGCCCGTGGTCGAGCAAGCTGGTGCTCCATGTCAGCAACGACATGATCGGGCGCAGCCGTGCGCCCAACAGCGCGCGCATCCAGAATCTCTCGTCGGCGGATTCGATCTACGTCACCGGGCCGAAGTTGCTCAGCAGCAACACGCAGGCGAATCTGATGCGCGCCGCCAAGGAATTCCCGTTCATCGCCCTCGATCAGGTCTACGAGGACGTGACCAGCGAGTTCTATTATCCCCGGACGGACGCGGGCCCGTATCTCGAGAACGGCATTCCGATCATGCAGTTCTTCAACGGGACCACCCCGGAGTACCACCAGCCGACGGATGAACCACGCCTCCTCGACATCGCCAAGATCGCCAATGTCTCGAAGCTCTCCTACGGGGCGCTCTGGCTGGCTGCTGACGATCCGGAGCGCCCGACGTGGGATGGCCCGGTCCCGTACACCCTCTGGTGGGTAACCCCGAAGAACCGATGAGCATCCGGCGGGCGGTGTAGCTTTCGGACATGCCTGTCATCCCCGTGGTCACGCCTGATCAGGCCAAGGCGTGGGATCAATTGGCCGAGTCGAGTGGTCGCCCGCTCCGCACACTTATGGAGAGTGCGGGGCGTGCCGTCGCGCAATTGATCCTTGAGCGCGTCGGTCCGCAGGCGGCGCAGGGTGTGCTCGTTGCATGCGGCGCTGGGCACAACGGTGGCGACGGCTGGGTGACAGCGCGCCTCTTGCACCGGCTCGGACTCCCGGTCTGGGTGGTCGAGAGCGAGCCGGCGCGCGCGCTGCTCACCCAGAGGGTGCGGGCCGACGCGTTGGCCGACGGCGTCCGGACCGTCGCGATCGACGGCCCGTGGCTGCTGGGCACTGGGGCGCACGGCGCACCGCGTGCCCCGATCGACCACCTGTTGCATCGGATCGCCGATCTGCAGCATCCGATCATCGCCGTCGATGGGCCATCGGGCCTCGACCTCGCGACGGGTGTCGCCTACGGCGCGCTTCCCGCCGCCCTCACCGTGACCTTCGGCGCGCCACGGCGTGGGCATCTGCTCGCGCGGGATGAAGTGGGTGACCTCGCGGTGGTCGAGATCGGACTCCCGGCTGCCGATCCGTCATGGCCCACGCTCGTGCGGCGTGAGTGGGCGGTGAGCCGCCTCGCGCAGCTTCCCTCGCGGAGCCACAAGGGCACGCGCGGCCGCGTGGTGATCATCGGTGGGAGCGAGGGGATGACCGGCGCGGCTCGGCTCGCCGCTCGCGCCGCGTTCGGGGCGGGCGCTGGACTCGTGCACGTGGTTGCGCCGGTCGGAGCGGCGACCACGCTGCGCACCGCGGAACCCGACCTGCAAGTGCTCGAGCATCCGTTCGCGGCACCGCTCGAACATTCCCTGATGGCCCTGCTGCACGGCGCCGATGTCGTCGTGATCGGGCCCGGGCTGGGACGCGCCGCCGAGCGCCGCGACTTCGTCCTGGCCGTCCTCGGCGAGAGCGCGCGCGCGGTGGTCGATGCCGACGCCCTGATCGCCCTGCGTGATGCGCTGCAGGAGCTTTCCGCCGTTGCCGCGCGGAGGCCGTTGGTGCTCACACCACATCTCGGGGAGTTTCGCGCCCTCTTTCCCGGCTGCAGTCAGGCGCTCGAGACGGATCCGTGGGGTGCCGCCGAATCGGCTGCTGCCATGGTCCCGGCCACGGTGTTGCTGAAGGGCGTGCCGACCGTGATCGCGCAGCACGGCCAGCCGACGCGCACCGTGGCGGCCGGCAATCCCGGACTCGCCACCGGCGGCAGCGGCGATGTGCTCTCCGGGATACTCGGTACCATGATGACCCAACTCGACGACCCGCTCGACGCCGCGGCGGTTGCGGCGCAGGCGCTCGGGGACGCCGCCGATCACGCCGCCCGCCGCACCACGGCCCGTGCGATGCGCCCGATGGATGTGATTGCCGCGCTCCCCGATGTCTGGCGCTGGTGGGGCCGTGCGGCACCGGCGCCGCGCGCACCGGTGGTGCTCGACCTCCCCGCGCCGAGGCGCGAGTGATGCGCCGGTTGACGGTGGTGGTGGCGGCGCTCCTGGCGGGGTGTGGTCCCGCGATCGGGGGCGGGGCAGGGCTGCCGACGCCCGCGAGTCCGTTCCGGCCGGAGGATCGGGTCGTCCTCGGCAACTTCGCCAGCGTGAACGCGATCGCCACGGCGTATGATCGGGTCTTTGTTGCCTTCCCGACAGCCGTTGGGCTCTGGCGCCCGCTGACGCAGCGGTGGGAGGTGCCGCGGACGCCGCCGCGCCCCGGGATGCTGCGTGACGTCCGGCTCGCCATCCTCGACCCGGCCGATCAGTCGCTCTGGCTCGGCACGGCGCAGGGATGGATTCACTACACCCCGCTGCTCGAGCGGTGGGACGAGGGTCCGCTCCCCGGGACGCCGACCGCCATCGGCGTCGATCCGGCTGATGCGCTCGGCGGCGCGTGGTTCCGGATCGACGGACGCTGGTATCGACAGGCCCGCATCGGCGGCGCGACACAACCCGCGACCCCATCTCGCTCGCTGCAGATCGCGCCGACGATCGACGATGCGCTGCGCGATGTGCCGCAGCTCCGCACCATCGCACCTCGACTCGTAACCGGCCCGGGGTTGGAGCAGGGTCGGCTCACCGCCGCGGCACCGCTTTCCGACGGCGCCACCTGGCTGCTCGGTACCAGCAATCTCGGCGTCCTCAAGCTTGACCGGATCGGTGCCACCGCACCGCCACTATCGCTCGGTCTGCGGGGCACTGCTGTCGGGGCGATCGCGTTGCTGCCGGATGGCATCTGGGTCGCCACCGACGCCGAGCTGCGCACCTCGGCCGAGCTGGCCTTCCTGCCCCTCGATCTCTCGACCAGCACCAGCGTCGACGGCGCACCGCCGTTCGGGCTGCCGTTCGCGGCGGCACGGCGGATTGTTGCCTCGGACCGCGCGCTCTGGCTGGCGACCGACCAGGGGGTGGTGCGGCTCACGCTTCCCGACCGGCGGACCACGCGCTGGAACGAGGTGAATGGCTTGCCCGATCCGCGCACGGCAAGCCTCGTGCTGCACCAGGGTCGGATGGTGGCGGGTACGATGCGCGGACTCGCGGAATTGCATGATGATGGCACGGCCGAACGTTTGGCGATGCGATTCATCGATCCTGCGTACGCGCTGCTCTCGCGCGGTGACACGCTCTGGGTCGGCACGCCCTTCGGATTGCGGGCGTGGATGCCGGGCGAGGTGGGGCTCGCGGAGCCCGAGGGGCTCGCCCGGCTGGGCGCGGCGCACGTGCCGGTGCGCGGCATCGGCTACGTCGCCGACACGCTGGTTGCCATGACCGAATCCCAATTGCTCTGGCGCGATCCCGTCACGGGCGCCTGGACCGTGGGACCGCTGCTTGCCGGATTGGGCCGACTCACCGCCTTCGCCATCACCTCGGATGGCATCTGGGTCGGCGGTGATCGTGGCGCCGGGTTCGTTCGGCCGATGTCGCCGCTGATGCGCATCCTGTATGCACCGACCGACCTCCCCGGTGGCGTGACGGCGATCGCCAGCGAGGGGAGCTACCTCTGGATCGGCACCACGGAAGGACTGGTGCGTCTGCGGTTGCAAGGGCGATGACACGCATTCCGCTGGCTGGCGGGCGCGAGTTCGACCGGATTCGTCAGATTGCCGAGGCGCTTGGACCGTCAGCCGGCGACCTCGGTGACGACACGGCGGCGGTCCCGATGCTGCCCGGCGTCCTGGTTGTCTCGACCGATGCCTCCGTCGAGGAGGTGCACTTCCGACGTGACTGGTTGACGCTCCCGGAGATCGGCTGGCGGGCTGCGGCGAGCGCGCTCTCCGACCTGGCGGCCGCCGCCGCGACACCAGCTGGTCTCACCGTCGCCGTGGTGGTGCCCCCCGACCTCGACGACGCAGGGCTTGCCGCCGTGATGTCGGGCGTCGGCGAGGCGGCGCAGTCCGTGGGGTGTCGCGTGCTCGGCGGTGATCTCTCGGCTGGCCCCTCCCTGGCCCTCACGGTCACGGTGCTCGGCCATGCGCGGCCGGCGCCGATGTCGCGGCGCGGCGCGCGGCCAGGCGATGGTGTGTACGTGACCGGGGCGCTTGGTGCTGCACGTGCGGCCCTCCTCGATTGGCTCGACGGCGAACGGCCGAGCCCCGCAGCGCGGATGGCGTTCGCGCGCCCGCAGCCGCGCATCCTCGCGGGGCGGTGGTTGGCTGCGCAGGGTGCCACGGCGATGATGGACATCAGCGATGGGCTCGGGGGTGATGCGGCCCACCTGGCGGCGGCCTCCGGCGTCGGGCTGCGTCTCACCCTCGAGCGCTGTCCGATCCATCCTTCGGTCCATCGGGTGGCCGCCCGTCGGGGCGAGCCATTCGCCACGTTCGCGGCGGTCGGTGGTGAGGATTACGAGCTGCTGGTGACGCTGCCCCCGGACTTCGGGGCGGTGCGCGAGTGCGAGCCGGCGGCCGGGGTGGCCCTGACCAGGATCGGCGAGGTCGTGGCCGGTACCGGGGTCGAGGCGACCCTGCATGGCGTCGTCGTCCCGCTGGCGGGCTTTCAGCACCGCCTTTGAGCCGGGCCGCCGTTGATTCCGCTGGCGGCCCCGTCCATCCTTCCACGCTGGTTTCCCCCCTTTACCCAGTCCGAGATTCCCGATGAGCACCATCATCGAAGTGACCGCCCGCGAAATCCTCGATTCCCGTGGTAATCCGACCGTCGAAGCCGAGGTGGTCACCGCCTCCGGGGCACGCGGCCGGGCCGCCGTGCCGAGTGGCGCGTCCACCGGCGAGAAGGAGGCGGTGGAGCTGCGTGACGGCGATCCGGCGCGCTACGGCGGCAAGGGCGTGCGTGGCGCGGTGCGCAACGTGATCGAGATCATCGGGCCGCGGCTCGAGGGAATCTCCGTCTTCGAGCAGATCGCAATCGATGCCGAGATGACCGACATCGACGGCACGCCGAACAAGGCGAAGCTCGGGGCCAACGCGATCCTCGCCGTCTCGATGGCGACGGCGCGTGCGGCGGCCACGCAGCTCGACATGCCGCTGTATCGCTATCTCGGTGGGCCGATGGCGCGGGTGATGCCGGTGCCGATGATGAACATCATCAACGGCGGCGCGCACGCGAGCAACAACGTCGATGCGCAGGAGTTCATGATCGTGCCGGTCGGCGCCGAGGAGTTCAGCGAGGGCTTCCGGATGGGAGTCGAGGTCTTCCACGCGCTCAAGAAGGTGCTGAGTGGCAAGAAGTTGTCGACGGCCGTCGGCGACGAAGGCGGCTTTGCGCCGGACTTGCCGAGTAACGAGGCCGCGCTCGACGCGGTGATGGAGGCGATCGAAAAGGCCGGCTACCGTCCCGGCGCCGACATCGCGATCGCGCTCGACGTGGCGGCGTCGGAGCTCTACCAGGATGGCGGGTACGTCTTCAAGAAGGGCGACAAGTCGCGGCGCTCGTCCGAGGAGATGGTGGCGCTGTATCAGGGTTGGTGCGCCAAGTATCCGATCGTGTCGATCGAGGACGGACTGGCCGAAGGGGACTGGGCGGGCTGGACGCACATGACCGAGGTGCTGGGTGACAAGTGTCAGATCGTCGGCGACGACCTGTTCTGCACCAACGTCGAGTTGCTCGGCCGCGGGATCGAGGAGGGTGCCGCGAATGCGATCCTGATCAAGGTCAACCAGATCGGCACGCTGACGGAGACGCTGCAGGCCATCGAGATGGCGAAGTCGAGTGCCTTCGGCGCAATCATCTCCCACCGTTCAGGCGAGACCGAGGACACCTTCATTGCGGACCTGGCGGTCGCCACCGGCGTGGGGCAGATCAAGACCGGCAGCGCGTCCCGCACCGACCGGATGGCCAAGTACAATCAGCTGCTCCGGATCGCCGAGGAGCTCGGGCCCGTCGCGCACTACCCCGGTGCGGAGCTTTATCCGCAGTGACCGTCGGTCGCTGGCTGGCGCTCGGGGTACTACTCCTCGCGGTCGTCTTCGGCTTCCGGGGGGGGATGTTCACCGTGGGTGATGCCCGGGCGCTCGGGCGCGAGGAGGAGGCGCTCCAGGCGGAGATCAAGTCGCTCCATCGGCAGGTCGATTCGCTCCGGAGCTTCCATGATTCGCTGGAGACGTCGCCGGTCGTGCAGGAGCGGGTGGCCCGCGAGGAATGGGGGGTGATCCGGCCCGGAGAGATGTCGATCCGGCTGGAGCGAGGGGATTCGGGGGGGCGGTAGGAGCCGGGACGTTCCCTTCGGAGGGGTGGTTTGCTACTTTTGCGTCCCGGTCGCCCGTGAGTGGCCGCCTGGCAGGGTAGCTCAGCTGGTTAGAGCACGGCACTCATAATGCCGGGGTCGCCGGTTCGAGTCCCGCCCCAGCTATTCGTCAAAATCAATCGTGGCAACAAGATGGCGCCATCCCCAATCGGGATGGCGTCATCTTCATTTGCCCCTGAACCAAGGATTGAACCAGGGCAACTCTTCATACTCAGGCTACCCCGCTCACGGCATGGCGCAATTCCATCCGATCGAACATCTGCGCCATCGCTGCCAGCGAAGGTTGGAAGCGCATGTAGACCTTGTTGACCATCTGGGTGCTTGCATGGCCAAGCTGCGCCGCGATACACTCGGTCCCAACCCCTGCCTTCGCTGCCGAGCCACGTAAGACGTTCCACTGCTGCAACTTAGCCGGAGTCGACCAGTGCGCAGGAACGTTTCGTTTTGCAGCCTCATCGCGGATATCTTCCCTGATCGCACTTCACGGGAGCCCGCGCCATGACGATCCGCCGCCAACAACTGGTCCTTGTAGCACTCATCACGGCGTGCGGCACGGCGCAGGTCGATCGAAGGCTGTCCGACACAGTCGCGTTCGATGTCGCCTCATCCGCGGAGCGCGCGGTTCCGCTCGACGAAACGATGCATCCATCGCTTACGCTTGGCGGATTGCAGGCCAACCCGGATGATGAGTTTGCCTCGGTGGCAGGCCTCGTCTCGCTGGGAGACGGTCGCCTGGTGCTGGTTGAGGAGCACCGCGTGAGGATGTTCGATAGCAGCGGTGTGGAGCGGTGGCGGTACGGCCAGGCAGGCTCGGGACCCGGTGACTTCCGCATGCTCGGAGCGCCATGCCACTTCCATGGCGACACGTTGGTGGCGATGGACGTCGGCAACGCGCGGCTTGCGTACATCGTCGTCGGGGTCGGCGTCATTGCCACGGTGCCGGTGGAGCAGGAGCGGATGCGCGATGGCGCCTGCTCCGGCAACGGAGCGGTCCTCCTCACCCGGAGCGTGCGCGACTCCGCGCCCGGGACGTGGACTGACGAGGTCATCAGGCGCGGCGCGCCGATGGAGCCTGCGCGCACGGTGCATCGCGCGCCCGCGCTTGGGCGAGAGGTGGTCGGGGCGGGTCCGTTGATGGTGGGCTTCTCGGATACGCTGATCTTCGTTGGCGATCCGAATCGCGGTGAAATTCTCCTGTTGACCGCAGAGGGAAAGTTCCATCGACTGCTTCAATGGGCCGGCCCCCGGCGTGAAGTCACCGACGCCAACATTCCCGCGCACTACGGTCGCGCTCCCCGCGGGGCAACACCCGAGCAACTGGAAAGGTACTGGGCTGAAGTACGGGCCCGGCCGCGTGCCGCGCATTGGCCGGCGTTTGCTGACGTGGCGGCCGCCTCGCACGGTCACATCTGGCTCTGGCCGACGATCGCCGCCGGCGCGGATGCAGGAACCACCACCGTGCTCTCGCTCGAGGGAGCGGTGACCGGACGAATTGCACTGCCGCTGCCGAGCGCAGCCCGTCGAGTGTTCGTCCTCGCGCTGCTCCCCGATGGCGTGGCCATGATGCACACGGATGCGGATGGTGCGGAACGGATCAGTGTCGTGCCATACCCCCAGGCGCTCAAGTAGCGCGGGAAGCATCGCGACCTCACTCGCCCGCGGCTCGAGTCCCGCCCACCGTGCTTCCCCTTACAACCTGCACCCCCTCGCCGTCAGATGGGGGCGGTGAAGGGCTGGCGTTAGGTCGAACGCCGGCACCGGGTCGGCGGGCTGGCGCTCGAATTGCCCTTCCCGTCCGTGGCAGGATTGCAGTTTCGCCTGAAACGGAGGGTTGTCATGCCGAACACCTGCGCTGCACCGCCTGAATCGCTCCCCCTCGACCTCCTCGACGACGCCAGGGCGGTGCCTTCCGAGCTCGGCATGATGCAATCCGTGCTCGACGCGATCCCCTCGGCTGTCATCATTCTGGACAGCGAACGGCAGGTCTTCTTCGCCAATCGGGCCGCCGCACGCCTGGCGGGGAAACTCGGGCACACCGACGTCCAAGGGCTGCGAGTCGGCGAGATGGTCGCCTGCCGGCACCTGGACAGCGATGGCTCGGGCTGCGGGATTGCCAGGGGGTGTCGGACGTGCGGTGAGCTTCAGGCCTCCCTCACGGCGCTCCGTGGTCAGGAGGTGACCACCGAACAGCTGATCACGACGCGGTCGGGCGATTGCTACGAACTCCGCGTCACCGCCTCGCCGTTCGCCTGGCAGGGCGACGAGTACGCGTTGCTTGTGTTGAGCGATATCAGTGCCGAGAAGCGGCGGGATCTGCTCGAACGGGTCTTGTTCCATGATGTCCTGAGCATGGCCACCGGGGTATCCGGGCTCCTGGCAGAGACCGCAAAGGAGCCCGCGCTCTATCCCGTGATCGTGGACGACCTCGTGATGTCGTCCCAGGCGATGGTCAACGAGATCAAGGGCCAGCAGCGATTGCTCGACGCCGAGCGCGGCAAGCTCGTCATCCTGCCGGAGCCTGTCGCGGCGAACCATCTGCTGCACGAGGTGCGCGAGGCGTTCCAGTTCCATCCTGCGGCAATGGGGAAGGAGATCGCCCTCGAGGCCGACCTCCCCTCGTTCGTGCTGCGCTCCGATCCTCCCTCCTGAAGCACATTCTCGGCAACCTGTTGAGGAACGCGCTGGAGGCGACCCTTCCCGGGACCACCGTGCGACTCGGCGCCGCGCGTGCTGGAGCAGGCTGCGAGTTCTCGTGCTGGAACGAAGGAGTCATTCCGGCCGAGATCCAGCGTCAGATCTTCCAGCGGAGCTTCAGCACGAAGGGGAGCGGCCGTGGGACCGGGACCTACAGCCTGCGGCTGTTCGTCGAGGTCTACCTTGGTGGCCGGGTCGACTTCACCTCGACCAAAGCAGCAGGGACGCGCTTCTTCATCTGGCTGCCGATGGGGTAGGAGTGAGGTCGCCGAGACGACGGGTTCGCTCGCGACTCCCGCCGTCAGCCAACCACCCGGGAACTGATTCCGCCCCCCACGCCTATGTGGGGCATGCCATTCACGATCGACCTCGGCACCTCCCTCACCGATCATCCGTTGCTCGGGCTCGCGCTGACCTTCGCCGGCGGCGTGGTCACCTCGCTCACGCCCTGCCTCTATCCGATGATCCCGATCACCGCCGCCATCGTCGGCGGCGGTACCACGGCCGAGGGGAGCGGTCGCTCCCGCCGGCGCGCGGCTGTGCTCACCATGGCCTATGTCCTGGGGTTGACCGCCGTGTATGCGACGCTGGGCCTCATCGCCGGACTGACCGGGACCCTCTTCGGCGGGATCAGTACCAATCCCTGGTCGTTGTTCCTCCAAGGCAATCTGCTGCTCCTGTTCGCCCTGATGATGCTCGACGTCGTCGCGGTGCCGATCCCGGCACGCTGGCAGCACCGCGCGGCGACGCAATCCACCGGCGGCCGCGCGGTCGGCGCCCTCCTGATGGGGGCGGCCTCCGGACTGGTGGCCGCCCCCTGCGGGGCGCCGGTGTTCGGGGCGGTCCTGACCTGGGTCACTCGCACCGGGAGTGCCCTCTTGGGCTTCGGATATCTCTTCGCGTTTTCGCTCGGAATGTCGGCGCTCCTTGTGGCCGTCGGTCTCACGAGCGGTCTCGCCGCGACCCTGCCGAGAGCCGGAGCCTGGATGCTCTGGGTCAAACGGGGGTTCGCGGTCCTCATGCTCGGCGCCGCCGAGTATTACTTCATCACCATGGGGAGTCTCCTGATATGAACATCGTTCGCACCCTCGCGGTCCTCACCGCGCTTGGCACCGCGCCGCTCGCCGCGCAGGACACCGGGATCGCCGTCGGCGCCATGGCACCGGGCGCCGCGGTCCACACGCTCGATGGCACCGCCGTGAACTTGTCGACGTACCTCGGCAACGGGCCGGTCGTGATCGAGTTCTGGGCGACGTGGTGTCCGCTCTGCAAGCAGCTGGAGCCCGCCCTTGCCGCCGCGAAGGCGAAGTACGGTGATCGCGTCACCTTCATCGGCATGACGGTGCCGCAGAACCAGACGCCGGAGCGCGCCAAGGCTTTTGTCGAGAAGAATGCGATGAAGGGGATCTTCCTGTTCGACACGGATGGTGCGGCCTACAAGGCGTATGCCGCGCCGCACACGTCGTATCTTGTCGTGATCAACCAGTCCGGGAAGGTGGTCTACACCGGCGTCGGCGGTTCGCAGGACCTGGAGGCTGCGCTGGCGCCGCTCGGCATCGGTGGAGGGAAGGCGATGATGGGTGGCCAGCACGAGTGAGCGACGCGTTTGAGCGTGACCTGTTGGCCCACCTCCCCGACGTGATGCGTTTCGCCGGGTCCCTCGAACGCGACCCCGACGCCGCGGCCGACCTCGTACAGGACACCTACCTGCACGGGGTCCGCGGTCGGGCCGGCTACGATCCGGCGCGCCCGCTCCGGCCGTGGCTCTTCGCCATCTGTCGCAACCTCTTCCTTCGCAGTCGGCATCGAGCCCGCTTCTTCGTCGAGGTCGAGGACGACGCCACGCTCGAAGTGATGGCGAACATGCAGCTGCACAACGGCGTCAAGGCGAGCGGGATGCCCGATCCGTTCCTGAGGATCGACTTCGGCCCTGCGCTGGCGCGGGCCATGGTGCAGCTGGCCGATCCGTATCGCGTCGTCTTCGCTCTCGTCGACGTCGGGGAGCATTCGTACCAGGAGGCGGCCGACGCGCTCGGTCTCCCGATCGGCACCATCCGCTCGCGGCTCTTTCGGGCCCGACGGGAATTGCAGGTCGCCCTCATCGAACACGCCCGGGATGCGGGCATCGTCCGCCACCCGTCGCGGGGAGTCGCCGAATGACCAACCAGCCGCCGCTTCAGTGCGTGGACGTCGTCCGCCAGCTCTGGGACTATCTCGATGGCGAGGGCGACCCGGCGGCCTGGGAGGCCATCAGGGAGCATCTGGCCTCCTGCACCGGGTGCCAGTCGCATGTCGATTTCTGTCGGGGCTTTCTTGCGCAGGTGGCCGCGGTCCCGGTGGACCCCGGGATGGTCGCTCTGATGCGCACCCGCATCGAGCGCGCCCTCGGAGCGGCTGGCACCAGCTGACCCGGTCGGGCGGGCGGAAACCGCCAGTGGATTGCGGAATCGACAGGGGAGGGAGATCCTCAGGCAGCCCCCCTCCCATCGAGACCCCCATGCAGCGTGCCCTCACCAGTTGGATAGCGACCGGCATCCTCCTCCTCTCTTGCGGACGCGCCCACGCGCAGGCCACGTGGCGGCTGGTGGAGGAGGCCCGTTTCGGCTCCGCGACCGATCCACGCGCGGAACTGACCAAGGTGCTCGGCGTGGCCGTCGCACCAGATGGCTCGGTGCTTGTGCAAGAGGAGGCCACTCAGGGCATCCTCCGCTTCGCGGCGGACGGCCGCTTTCTGTCGAGTTCCGGCGGGAAGGGGAGCGGGCCGGGCGAGTTCCGATCGATGATGCCCTGGGGGCGAGCGCCCGACGGCACCCTCTGGATCAATGATCCAGGCAACGGCCGGGTCACCGTGATGGGCGCCGACGGCAGTTACCTCCGCACCATGCCGATCATGAATACTGATCGATTGCATGTCCCCGTGCAGCCGGATCGTGTCGGCCACCTGCTGATGCAGGTGATTCGCAATCCGCAGTCGGCCAATTTCGACATCGCGATGCAGCGACGGACGAAGGACGGCACGGTCCTCGATACCTTGACCGTGCCGTCGTGCTCACCGCCGGGCCCTCAGCCGACGCGGATGATCCGGGTCGGCAATCGTCCGATGTTCTACCCGCTCCTGCCGCCTTCCCTCTCTGAGGTCACCGCCGATGGCGCCGTCTGGTGCAGCGACGCCGCCCACTATCGTGTGTTCAAATTGCGGCTCGGCCAGGGCGACACGCTGCGCACGATCTCGGGGCGCGCGACCCCCGTCCGTTATCCGGCCGCGATGCGCGACAGTGCCATCGCGGAGTTTCGCCGCGCCGTCGTCAAGGCCGGTGGCACGGAAGGGGATGTCGAAGCGAGTGCCGTGCCGGTCAACCGCCCCGCCATTCTGGCGCTGTCAGAGGATGACCAGCAACGGCTCTGGGTGATGGTTCCCACGACCGATGCGGTGGGAGAACGGTACGAGGTGTACTCGACCACAGGGGCCCTCGCCGCGCGCGTGGCGCTTCCCGTCCCGCTCTTCCTCCGGTTCTCGCCAGTGATCGTCGGCAGCCACGTCTACGCCGTCGTGCGGGATCAGGACGATGTCCCGACCGTGGTCCGGTTCCGAATCTCGACCGGGAAGTAGCGTGATGTCTCGCCACACTCCCTCGTAGACGCTCGTGCTGACACGCCTGACCGCCGTCGCCCTCGCGATGTTGACCAGCTCGGCCACCGCCCAGCAGCCGCGATCGCTCATCCGACTCGAAGCCGGCACGTGCCCGGTGTGCACCGTGACGCTCGAGAGGGTCGCCGTGATCGGCAAGGCCACGGACAAGGAGCTCGCGCCAGAGCATGCGAACGCGGTGATGCTCGCCGATGGCGGCTTCGCGGTTTCGGACAACATGGCCAAGCAGCCGATTCTCCGGTATGACCGCACGGGGAAGCTGCTCGGGACGATCGGCACGATGGGGGACGGCCCGGGCGAGTACCGCGGCATCTTATCCCTCGCGCGTGCCCGAGGGGATTCGCTAAGCCTGCTGAGCTACGACCGTCTCACCACCATCGCGGTGACGAGCGGCCACGGGCGAAGTGATCCGCTCCCCCAGGGCACGCAGAGCTTCGAACACATCGTCCTCACCGACGGTCGCGCGCTGCTCAATATCATGAACGCCGCGGAGCGGAGATTCGTGTTGTTGACGCCGAAGGCGCAGCTGATCAGTCGCTTCGGTCCGGTGCCGACCAAGATCGTGATCGGGAATCAAGGCGGGCGCGTCGCCGGCGATCCCTATTCCAATTGGGTGGCGCTGGCTGCGTCCCCGAGTAGCGGCGCGTGGGCCGGCAGCGCGCAATATTCCCACCACCTGCAGAAGGTGGGGCCCGATGGAAAGGTGTTGCTGGATGTCGCGCGGAGGCCGTCGTGGTTTCAGCCATATACCTACGCCGAGATGGTGGAGAAGTCCCAGCGCCTCGGCGAGTTGCGGACGCCGACGCCGCCGACGCTGACCGGCATCGGCGTGACCGGGTACGGGCTGCTCTTCGCGATCTTTCGGGTGGCCGATGCAAAGTGGAAGGCCGATCCAAAGGCGCCACCACCGTCACCGCCGGCGCAGGAGTACCGCGGGGAGAATCTGGTGCCGACCGGTGGGATCGAACGGTACGTTGACGCCATCCTCGAGGTCTACCGCGAGTCTGACGGCGCCTTTCTCGGCTCGTGGCGCTCCGACGCCCTGCTCGGCAGCATGCTCCCGAACGGGCTGTTGTGGATGCGCAGCCAGGACGCCGACGGCGTCGTCTCCTATACCGTGTATCGCGTGAATGTGACCGGTGCCCGCTAGTTCCCGGCACGAGCAATCCGTTTCCACCCCCGGGACGTACTCTGGCCAACCCAGCCGAGGACGCCCCCGATGCGGTATCGAATCTCCCTGTTGTTCTGCGCTGCGGCGTTTTCCGCCCCCCAGCTCCTCAAGGCGCAGGCCCCCGTCGTCGTCGCCGGGAAGGCGCACTCGGCGGCGGGCGGCGCCCCGCTCGCCGGAGCGACCGTCACCCGGCGGCAGGATGGTCGGCGCACGCTCGTGTCGCGGGAGGGCAACTTCCGCATCGCGGCCAACGAGGGCGACTGGCTCGTCGTCACGCAGATCGGCTTTGCCCCAGACTCGGTTCGGGTCGTCGCCTCGACGGCGACGATCCAGCTCCGCCCCGCCCCCATCCAGCTCTCGCCGATCGTCGCGGTGACCTCCCCCCTGACGGTCGAGCGCGGCAGCCAGGAACTCCGCGACCTTGATCTCGCACTGCGGCCGCATGAGTCATCACAGGAATTGCTGCGCCTCGTCCCGGGGCTCGTGATCGCCCAGCATGGTGGCGGCGGGAAGGCGGAGCAGATTTTCCTGCGCGGCTTCGATGCCGATCATGGCACCGATGTCTCCGTCTCGGTCGACGGCACTCCCGTCAACATGGTCAGTCATGCGCACGGGCAGGGATACGCCGACCTGCACTTTCTCCTCCCTGAAGTCGTCGGCGCACTCAACGTGCGGAAAGGACCGTTCGACGTCCGCGATGGCAACCTCGCCACTGCCGGGGCCGTCGCCTTCACGACGCTGGATCGCATCGCCCGCGCGAGCACCGAGGTACGCACCGGTGCCTTCAACACCGCGAGCGCTCGACTCCTGGTCCCGTTCGGGGGCGGTCCGGGGACCTTCGGCGGGTATGTCGCCGGCGCCACGGCCCGGACCGACGGCCCCTTCCAGGCGCCGCAGGGCTATCGGCGCTCCAACGCCTTCGCCAAGCTCACGGCCCCGATCAGCGGCAGTGCCGAACTGGTCACCTCGGTGTCGGCGTTCGATGCGACCTGGGATGCCTCGGGGCAGATCCCCAGGCGGGCCGTCACGGCGGGGACGATCTCGCGCTTCGGCTCGATCGATCCAACCGAAGGGGGGAACACCAGTCGCGGTGACGTGTCCGTGGCCATCCGCTCGCGGGGTGTCGAAACGCCGTGGCAGATCCGGGCGTATGCGGTGCGGTCCGACTTCGCGCTCTATTCCAACTTCACCTATTTCCTGGCCGACTCCGTCAACGGTGATGGCATCGTGCAGACGGAGTCGCGCACCCTCGGCGGGGTGCAGGCCGAGATGGCACGGCCATGGGCGCTGTTGGGACGGAGTGGAGAGCTGACGGTGCTCGCCGGGTTGCGCGCCGACGGCGTCGACGTCGCCCTGCGTGACCAGACGAGGCGCGTCGTGCGCGGCGACCGAGTGGTTTCGGGCATTGCGGAGGCGAACTACTTCGCCGCGATCTCCCAGGCGATGGTGCTCAGTCCGCGGCTGCATGCCACCGTTGGCCTGCGCGCCGACCTCTTCCGTCAGTCGGTGGTCGACCGGACCAATGGCGATGGCGGCATCGCGGGAGCGCGCTCCAGCGGTGTGGTCTCGCCGCGGCTTGCGCTCGACGCGATGGTGGGGCGAGGTGTGCGCGTGACGGCGCAGGTCGGGCAGGGATTCCACAGCAACGATGCGCGTGATGTGGTGCACGCCACCCGGGGTGATGGTGTCCTCCCACGGGCGCTCGGCATGGAGCTCGGCGCCCGGCGGACATGGTCGGGCGGCTCGGTCGCCGCGGCGCTCTGGCAGACGACGCTCGAGAGCGAGCTCGTCTTCGTCGGCGACGAGGGGGTCACGGAGGCCAGCGGCCGGACGCGCCGGATCGGTGCGGACCTCGAGGGACGCGTCCGACTCCTGCCAGGGGTCTGGGCCGATGCGGACCTGAACCTGGCGCGGGGACGATTCCGGGACGAACCACCGGGCGCCGATCGGATCCCGCTCGCCCCGACGGTGACGGCCACGGTCGGGCTCTCGCTGCGAGATCGCGGTCCACTGACGGCCGGCCTGCGCGTACGAAACATCCGCGCGCGCCGCGGATGAGCGTGGCGAGGTGATCGCCGAGGGCATCACGGTGACCGAGCTCTCCGCGGAGCTCGCGCTGGGGCGATGGGTGCTGATCGGGGGCGTCGAAAACCTCTTCAACGTCGAATGGAACGAGGCGCAGTTCGCGACCACCTCACGGCTTCGCGGCGAGGCCGGGCCGGTCACCGAGCTGCACTTCACCCCTGGCAGTGGTCGGGCGCTGCGCGTGGGAGTGCGGGTGCTGCGCTAGGCTCGGCGCCGTGGCGGTTGCGTGGCGCGTGATTCGGGGAGATCCTCCGGCAGCCGCCGTGCTGTGCTGGCGCCCCCTCCCGTCCGTGCGCAGGAGCTGCATGCAACCGTTCGCTCGGCAGTGCTTCCTTCCGGTGGTGTTGCTCGCCGCCGCGTGTACCCCACACCCCGAGGGCCCCGCAGTGGTATACTCGGCGGACACCAGTCGCGCCGCATATTCCCAACTGCCGGGTTCCCTCGACTACGTCACCACTGCGGTTCGGCAGATGGGCGAGCCGCCCCTGGTCGGGGCCAAACTCCGCCCCGGCACGACCGTGATCCGCTTTGTATGGGCGCGGTCGTTCCATCCCTACGTGGCGGTCCGATTCGTCATGGAGCCGAAGCAATGCGCGGTCATGGCCACCGAGATGACGGCGGAGCAGACGCTCTGGGGGACGCCCGATAGCACCGGCCTCTCAGAGGCCATCGGGACCACCCCGGGCAAGATCATCCGGCAGGACTCGGTGCCGCTGCTTGCGGGCGACTGCAAGGCGATGCG
This sequence comes from Gemmatimonadota bacterium, assembly GCA_016720805.1. Lineage (NCBI taxonomy): Bacteria > Pseudomonadati > Gemmatimonadota > Gemmatimonadota bacterium. Next base: position 1,015,454 of record JADKJZ010000014.1, read on the forward strand.
CACGACCCTCGAGCGGCTGGGGCTCTGGCAGGTCAAGTCGCGAACGCCCGGTGGACTCGATGGCTCCGATTGGCGCTTCGAGCGAGTCGATGCCAACGGCTACACCTTCGTGCAATGGTGGTCGCCGAACGCGCAGGAGGGGCACCAGCTCTGGAGTGCGGGGCTGGCCTTGCTCAAGATGGCCAACGCGCTCCCCTCGGGGCCGCGGGAGCTCTACTAGGACCTGACTGCATCCGCCGACGCAGCACCCCAAATTGTCGCTGTTCACTCTCGGCCAGGCCAACTCCGCTTTGCCCCGACCGAGGCATTCTTCGAGCGACACATCTATCGTTGGAGTCGGTAGCAGGCCCCACCCGCCCGGAGCACGCCACGACCTCACCGATTTCGCGCCCGACCCTTCCCGCCGCCGACCTCGCCCCGCCCGGGGTGACCGTCGCCGGCGCGGCCGCGTCGCCCGCCGCCGCGGCCCTTTCGGCGCGCGTCGCGGAGTTGCTCGCGATGCTCGACCACTCGGGCGTCGTGCGTGTGGTCAATGTGGAACCGCTCCCCGACGGAAAGACGGGGTACGACCTCCGCATCCTTCCCGAGGCGCGGGCGCTCCCTGCCAGCGGACCGACACGCACGCCCGAGGCGGTGCAGCTGGTGGCGCGCGTGGCGGACCTCCTGATCCAGGGAAAGGCGGCGGGGATGGTGTTGCGCGAGGTGACCGTTGATGGCGCGCCGATCGCGGCCGGCCGCGCCGAGGTCACCGGCCTGGGGACGCTGCTCCGCGCCATGCTGCCAAAGGGGACGGCGCAGCTCCCGCCGGTCGTGGAGACGATCATCCGCCGTGCCGTCGATGCCGAGGCGCCCGATAGGTATCAGTCGGTCACCGAGCTGCGCGGTGATCTCCTCAAGCTCCAGCAAACGCTTCCCGTGCCGTCGCGCGGCGGCACCGTCGAACTGACCCGCTCGGCGCAGTTGCTTGCGGCGATGGAATTTCCGGATGTCGTCACGGTCGCCGGGGCGACGACGCTGCCTGATGGGCGCATCGGTTATGCGCTTCGTCAGCTGCTCGATGGCGGTGTCCCGGCCCGCCTTGGGTTGACGAGCTCCGGCGACGTCGCCGCCCTGATGGCGCGGCTGAGCGACGCGCTGAACCAGGGTCGCGACGCGGGGATGGTGCTCCGCGAGGTGACGTCGCGCGGGGTCACGCTCCCGTTCGCCGCCGGGGATGCGCGCGCCGAGCTGGTGGCGCTCGGCACCATCCTCCGCGACGTGTTGACCGCGAGTCAGGGCGCGCCGACCGCGCCGCTTGCGGCCCTGATTCAGCGGGCGCTGGATCCTGAGGAGGCGAAACCGTTCGACAGCGTGGCCGAGTTGCGCGATGAACTCAGGCGGCAGGAACAGGCTGCGCGGCTGATCCCGATGCCGTTGCGGCCCCCGGTCGAGGTGAAGTCCGGGGGGCAGTGGCTCTGGTGGTTCGTGGCGGTGGCGGTGGTATTGACGTTTCTGGTGGTTTTGCTTCGATAGTCGGGTGTCGCGCTTGCCGATTGGCGCCTCCGGACCCAATTTTCGTCGGTTCCCCCCAACAATCGAGCCCCCGGATGGATGCGCTCCGCGCCAAGCTGGAGAACGCGCTGGCAGGTCAGTACACCTTCGAGCGTGAACTCGGCGGCGGTGGCATGTCGCGCACCTACCTGGTCCGCGAGGATGCCCTGAACCGCCGGGTGGTCGTCAAGGTGCTCGCGCCGGAACTCCTCGCCGGAATTTCGGTCGAGCGTTTTCGCCGCGAAGTCCTCCTCGCCGCCCAGCTGCAACATCCGCATGTCGTTCCGGTCCTCACGGCCGGCGACACCGATGGCGTCCCCTGGTTCACGATGCCGTACGTCGATGGCGACTCGCTGCGGCACCGGCTCGCGAAGGGACCCGTGCCCCTCGCCGAGGCGGTGTCGATTCTGCGCGACGTGGCGCGTGCGCTGGCGTACGCGCATGGCAACGGCATTGTCCATCGGGACATCAAGCCCGACAACGTCCTCCTCTCCAGCGGCAGCGCGACCGTCACCGACTTCGGCATCGCGAAGGCGATCAACGCCGCCCGCACGACGCAGGGCGATGCCAACGCCACGCTGACCCAGGCGGGAATGTCGATCGGCACACCCGCCTACATGGCGCCGGAGCAGGCGCTCGGCGATCCCGACACCGACCATCGCGCCGACCTCTACGCGTTCGGCGTGATGGCGTATGAACTGATCGCCGGGCAGCCGCCCTTCCAGGCCAGCTCACCGTCGAAGCTGCTCGCCGCACATATGAGCGAGACACCCCGCGACCTGCTCAGTGTCCGTCCCGAGTGTCCCCCCGCGCTTGCTGCCGTGGTCATGGCATGCCTCAGCAAGGAGCCGGAAGGTCGACCGCAGGAGGCTCGTGCTGTGGCGCGGGTCCTCGACACCGTCACGACCAGTGGCACTGGCGCCTCAACGCCCGCGATCCTGCAGGGTGGCCGTATCCGCCTCGGTCGAGCCACCGCACTCTGGGCCGCGGCCACCGCGATGGTGGCACTGACGGCCTGGGCCGCCACGCTGGCGATTGGCCTGCCGGAATGGGTGCTCCCCGGCTCGGTTGCCGTGATGCTGGCCGGGCTCCCGGTCATTGCGTTCACGGCGTTCGCGCAGCGCACCACCTACCGCGCCTTCACCGCGACCCCCGGCACCGTGGTACCGCAAGGCACGATGGCCACGCTCGCCATCAAGGCCTCCCCGCACCTCACCTGGCGGCGGGCGTGGCTCGGTGGCGGAATCGCGGTCGGTGGCTTCGCGGCGCTGGTGGTCACATTCATGGTGATGCGCGCGCTCGGGATCGGCCCGATGGCCTCGCTGCGCGGGCAGGGCGCGTTCGGCGAGCGCGAGACGCTCATGGTGGCCGACTTCACCTCGCCGCCGAGCGACTCGACGCTGGGCGCGACGGTGGCCGAAGCACTGCGGACCGACTTGGCGCAGTCATCGTCGCTGCGCGTGCTGACCCGTTCGGTGATCCGCGAAGCGCTCACGATGATGCAGAAGCCGATCGAAAGCGCGCTCCGCTTCGATCTGGCGCGCGAGATCGCGACCCGCGAGGGTGCCAAGGCCGTGCTCGACGGCAGCATCGAACAACTCGGTTCCAGTTACATCGTCTCGGCGCGATTGGTGACGGCGCTCGATGGCAAGGACCTCGCACTCTTCCGCGAAGAGGCGAGCAGCCAGGACGCGCTCCTCGCGGCGATCGGCAAGCTGTCCAAGCAGGTGCGCACCAAGGCCGGCGAGTCGATGCGGACCATCCGCGCCAGCAACGAGCTCGAGCGGGTGACCACGCCGTCGCTCGCGGCGCTGCGCAAGTATGTCGAGGGGTCGCGGGTCGCCGACGAGGAGAACGACAGCGAGCGCGGCCTCGCGCTGCTCGAGGAAGCGGTACAGCTGGACACGTCGTTCGCGATGGCGTGGCGCAAGATTTCGGTCTTGCTCAACAACGAGGATCAGGATCGACCACGGATGATCGCCGCGATCAGCACCGCCTACCGGCACCGGGAACGGCTGACCGAGATGGAACGGCAGCTGACCGAGGGGTTCTACTACACCCGGGGGCCGACGCCAGATCGTCAGAAGGCGATCGCCGCCTACCGGGCCGCGGCGGTCATCGATTCCACCAGTACGTCCGCGATCAACAATGCCGCGGTCGTGCTCGGGGAGATGGGCGACCACGAGGCCGCGGAGTCGCTGTATCGCCGCGTGGTCAAGCTCAAGCACACCTTCGGGGGCGCCTACACCAACCTGCTGACCGAACAGATCGCCAACGGGCGCATCGCATCGCTGGATTCCACGGTGCAGCAGTATCGCGAGCGATTCCCCGGCAACGCCGGGCTCTGGGAAGCCGAGTGGTACACCGCGTGGGCCAAGGGAAACATCGTCCGCGCCGAATCGATCAGTCGCGCCGTGGCCGCCGCGCCCAAGTCCCTGCGGCAGACGGTTCGCGCGACGCAGGGGGTCGCGGGCCTCAGCGAGTACGGCGGTCGGCTCGCCCAGGCACGGGAGTGGCAGGCGAAGAGTTCCGAGGCGCTGTATCGGGCCCAGCCCACGCCTGCCAACCTGCTCAGCATTGCCATGGACAGCGTGTACTTCGAGCTCATGTATATCAGCAAGGCCGCAGGCACCGCGACGGTGCAGCGCGCGCTGGCGAGGGTGCCGATCATGTCGCTCGCGCCGAGCGAGCGCCCCTGGTACAACCTGCGCAACTTCGGCGTGATGGCGAAGGATCCGAAGTGGGCGCGTGAGGCGCTCGCCGGGGCGGATCGCGACCTTATTCCGCTGGCCGCGGATTCGCAGGGCGTCCGGGCAAGCTTTACCGGCGCGGTGGCCTTCGCGGAGGGCCGCTACGAGGACGCGATCCGCGACTTCACCTTCTCGGAGCAGCGCTACTCGACCAGACCGCGCATGGCGACACTCGTGCGCGGCCTGGCCTATCGCGAACTGGGCCGAGCCGACTCCGCGATCGCATCATTCGAGCGCTTCCTCGCGGAGCGTGACGCCACGGGTGAACTGGACATGCAGTGGCGCGCGCCGGTGCTGCAGTACCTTGGGGAGTTGTACGAGGCCAAGGGAGATCGGGCCAAGGCGCTGGAGCGGTATGGCCAGTTCACCGAGCAGTGGGCCAAGGCGGATCCCGTCCTGCAGGTGCGCGTCCGCGAGGTGCGGCAGCGAATGGCGAAGCTGCAGGGCGAAACGGGGTGATGGCGTGCGTCGCTGGACGCCCCCGCCTCACGCGCTGACGCGGAGTCCACGCACGCCTCGTTTCCCTGAAACTCGCCTCTCCCTGCTGACCGCGCTCGCGTCGACCGATCCCGATCGGCGGCACGCGGCGGCGGACCTGCTCTATCGCGCCTATCGCGCGCCGGTGCTCGACATCTTCCGCTGGCGCTGGCACCTCGGCGACGCCGATGCGGAGGATGCCGTGCAGGAGTTCTTCGCCACGGCACTCGACAAGGGATGGCTGGAGCGCTTCGACCCCGAGCGGGCGCGCTTCCGGACCTTTCTCCGGCTCTGCGCGGATCGCTTTGTCGGGCATCACCTGGAGTCGGTGGGCCGCATCAAACGAGGCGGCGCGATGGAGGCAGTCGCCTATGATGACGTGGCGGAGCAGTTGCTCGCCCCAGACGATCCCGCCGAAATCCGCTTCCGCGCCGAGTGGGTGCGCAGCGTACTGTCCCTGTCGGTCGATGCGCTGACGGCCGAAGCCGAGGCGCAGCAACGCCACCTGCACCTGACCCTCTTCCGTGCCTACGACCTGGCCGACGTCACCGAACAGCAGCGACCGAGCTACGCCGAACTCGCAGCCAGCCATCAGCTCACCGACTCCGAGGTGATCAACCACCTGGCCTGGGCACGCCGTCGCTTTCGCGTCCACGTCCTCGAGGTGGTGCGCCAACTCGCGGGAAGTGATCAGGAATATCGTGAGGATGTCCGCGACCTGCTCGGCATCGATCCACCGTGACGCACCTCTCTGATGCGGTCGTCGCGCACCTCACGGCGGAACTGATGCTCCCCGAGTTGCCGCCCCGTTACCTCCCGCAGGAGGTCATCGGTCGTGGCGGAATGGGCGTGGTCTGGCGCTGCCGCGACACCCTGCTCGAGCGCGATGTTGCCGTGAAGCTCCTCGTGGAACACCTCAGCGGCGCCGCATGGGCAGCTCGACTCGCGCGAGAAGCACGGATCCTCGCGCAGCTCGAACACCCCGGCATCGTTGCGGTGCATGATGCCGGTATGCTCAGTGACGGCCGGGCGTGGTACGCCATGCGGTTGGTGGTCGGCGAGCCGCTCGATCGCGCGCGGGGGCAATTGGGCACACTTGGTGACGTGGTTCGTGTGATGATCCGTCTCGCCGACACGATCGCCTTTGCCCATGCCAACGGCGTGATCCATCGCGACCTCACGCCGCGCAACGTGATGCTCGGTCCCTTCGGGGAAGTTCTCGTGCTGGATTGGGGCGTCGCTCGGCTGGTCGCGGACGGGGGCAGCCAGGACGGCGCAATCGTCGGCACCCCGGGCTATCACGCCCCCGAACAGGCAGCCGGCCAGGATGGTGATGCGCGCAGTGACGTGTACGGCCTCGGGGCGATCCTCCGCGACCTGCTGCGGTCGCTCTCCGTCGCGCCGCCCAAGCCGCTGGCCGCCATCCGCGACCGCGCCATGGCACCCCGCGCCGAGCATCGCTTCGCCACCGTGGTGGAATTCCGGGCGGACCTGGCGCGCTTTCAGGATGGGGCGCCCGTCCACGCCTATCTGGAGCCGCTGGGCGAGCGCGTGCTTCGACTCGCGACGCAGTATCGCACGCCGCTGCTGCTCGTGACGGCGTACCTGGTGATGCGACTCGTCGTGCTGTGGTGGCGCGGGATCTAGGGCGCCGCAAGGATTCGCCCGCGAATCGGTAATGGAAGAGCAGCGCCCGCCCCCCGCGGGTGCACGCATTCGACACTCTCATGCAGGAGTTCCAGATGGGCAAGCCACTCTTCGGTCTGATTCTCGGCGGGATTCTCGGCATCTTCGACGGCCTCACCGCGCTCGTCTCGGCGCCTGCCGTCGCCCCGCAGATCATGATGATCGTCGTGGGATCGATGGGGAAGGGACTGGTCGCCGGGTGGATCATCGGCTTCATCGCCAAGAAGGTCGACAATATGGCGGTGGGGATCGTCGCGGGAACGTTCGTCAGCGGCTTGCTGGCGCTTCCGTTCGCGTTGGGTAAGAATCCGGAGACGGGCGAAGTCTACTTCTGGGAGATCCTGATCCCGGGAATGATCGTCGGGTTGATCGTCGGCTACGCGACCCAGCGGCACCAGCCGAAGGGTCGCGCGGCCTGAGGATCAGGGCGCCTTCTTCGCTGCGGGCACCGGCGCCATCGGCGTGATCATGTCGAAGGTGGTGACGTGCATGTTCAGCGCCGGCCCCATGCGGAAGGCAATGGCGGGACGGTTGGGCAGCGACGTACGCGGCATCGAGCCGATCACCTTGCCGTTTACCAGGAAGCTGACCTCGTCGGTGCCGATCGCGATCCGCAGCAGGTTGGTCGAGTAGCCATTCGAGTCCGGCCTGGCGACCGCCGGCGCCGGCTGCCACGCCGCCACCGGCGTCTCCCTCCCGCGCTCGACCCGGGCCACGGCCACCGAACCGTCCCGACGGACCAGCACACCGACCCATTCACCCGGCGCGTCGAGACTCGTCACACCCAGGCCATAGGCGCCGCTTCCGGTTCCAGGGAAGAGGATCACCTTGGCCTCGGCGCCCCGACGGCCTTCGACGACGTGACCGGTCGGGTAGAGCGTCGCCCCCGAGGTGGTCGTGGTGAGGTGGAAGCCGGGCGCCATCGAGGTGAACGCCCATCCGGCCGAGTCCGGTGAGGCGCCCCGCACGTCGTGGTGCCAGGCCCAGCCGGGCGGCGGCGTGACCTGGGCGGTGAGCGCCAGGGGCGCCAATGTCAGGAACAGGACAGCGGAGAGGGTGGCGCGACGGGTCATGGTGGCCTCGTGATGGGAATGGACGTCTCCACGGAATATTACCGATCCGGCAGGCATTCCTTGTGGGGCGCCCATGGCACCGCGCCGATCCGTCCCGCGGCCCGCTGCAACCAAGGGATCCTTTCCGGCGTATCTCGGGGTAAGTATTCGATTCGCCGCCAGTCGCTCCGCCCCCCAGTCACCCGGTCCCTCGATGCGCTCACTCCCGCTCGTCGCCCTGCTGCTGCTCGTCCCCGCCGTAGCCTCGGCCCAGACGCCACTGCCGAAGGTCGATGCCAAGCCCGCCACCCCCGATTCGGCCAAGTCAAAGGCCCGTGCCAAGCCGCTGTTCAAGCTCGAGAAGGTCGAGTGGATGTCGGGGTGCTGGGCGGCCGAGACCGGCAACGATACGCGCGTCGAGGAAGACTGGAGTGCCGCGTCGGAAAACCTGATGCTGGCCACCACCCGCTACCTCACCAACGGGCGGGCCACGGGATACGAGTTCACTCGGATCGAGGCCACCGACTCGGGGATCGTCTTCGCCGCCGCGGCCGATGGAAAGCCGGAGCACGTGTACAAGCTGGTCCGGCAGGCGAGTGAGTATCTGCTCTTTGAGCGGACCAGCAAGGAGTTTCCGCAGCGCATCATCTACCGCCGTTCCTCCGACGGCGCATTGATCCCGCGCAATGAAGGGGAAGGCCAGCCGAGCATCGAACTCCGCCTGATGCGAGTTCGCTGCGCCGGCGACAAGAAGTAAAGCGGAGTTCCCCTGGGCGCCGTCATCGAGTCGATCAGCACCTTCCTCTTCAAGTATCCCCCGCGCCTCTTCGCGCGGGGGGAGTTGGTCGTGGCGCCGGTCGTCGCGCCGTGGGTCCTGGCCATGCTGGCGGTGCTGGCCGTACTGCTGGCGGTGTTCGCCGCCCGGCGGTTGCGCGGGCCTTCGCTGGCGGAACGGATGACCCTTGGCACGCTGCGCGCCCTGGCGCTGCTGCTGGTGATCGCCTGCCTCCTCCGGCCCGCTGTGATCGTCTCGCGGGCCGTGCCGCAGCGCAACGTACTGGCCATCCTCGTCGACGATTCGCGCAGCATGCGCATTGCCGATGCCGACTCCACCCGCCGGGTCGATGCTGCGCGCCGCGTCTTTGCCGATTCGGCCGCACTGGTCCGGCGCCTCAGTGAACGCTTCGCGCTTCGTTTCTTCCGCTTCAGCGCCACCGCCACACCGCTGACCGATCGCGCGGCGTGGTCCGCCACGGGGACGCGCACCGACCTCGCGACCTCGCTCGAGTCGGTTCGGCAGGAACTCGCCGACGTGCCGCTCGCCGGCGTGGTGGTCGTGAGCGACGGCGCCGACAACACCGCCTCCGACCTGGAGCCGCCGCTGCTCGGCTACCGGGTCCGCCGCGTCCCGCTCTACACCGTCGGCGTCGGCACGGAACGCTTTGCGCGGGACATCGCCGTCGATCGCGTCTCGCTGCCACGCTCGGTCCTCGAGGGCGGGGCGGCCGTCGCCGACGTGACCCTCGGCGTGCGGGGCTTCGATGGCGTTGACGTGAAGCTGACGGTCGAGGCCGATGGCCGCGTGGTGCACCAGGAGACGACGACGCTGCGTGACAAGCGCGAAGCCGTCTCAGTCCCACTCCGGATTCCGCCGCTGCCGAAGGGGACGCACCTGATTCGCGTCATCGCGACGCCACTCGCCGGCGAGGCGATTCTCGAGAACAACGAGGCCCAGGGCGTACTGCGGGTTCGGCCTGGTCGGGAGAAGGTGCTCTATCTCGACGGCGAACCGCGGCCCGAGTTCGCCTTCCTCCGCCGCGCGGTCGCCGAGGACAGTGCCCTCCAGCTTGTGGCGATCCTGCGGAGCGCGGAGGGGAAATACCTCCGGCTCGGGGTCGACGACTCGCTCGATCTCTCCAGCGGCTTCCCCGTGCGCCGCGCTGAGCTCTTCCGCTACCGCGCCGTCGTGCTAGGCAACATCGAGGCGGCCTTCTTCAGCGGCGACCAGCTGCGGATGCTGGCCGACTTCGTCTCGCAGCGCGGTGGTGGGCTGTTGATGCTCGGCGGTCGCGGCACGCTCGGTGAAGGCGGCTACGCCGGGACGCCGGTCGATGAAGTGCTGCCGTTTGCGCTGCAGGCCAGCGGGAGCGACCCGAGCTTTGCCGAACTCGCCGTGCGCCCCACCGCGGCAGGGGTCGGTCAGCCGATGCTGCAACTCGCCGCGACACGGACGGCCAATCAGGCCCGCTGGGCGGCGCTCCCGCCGGCGACGACGGTGAATCGTCTCGGCCCGCTTCGCCCGGGGGCGACCCTGTGGCTGGAGGGGATGCCGGCCGGTGGTGGTCCTGCGCGACCCGTCTTCGCCACGCAGCGCTACGGCCGGGGCATCAGCGCGGTGCTCGCGCTGCAGGACTCGTGGCTCTGGCGGATGGATCCGAAGGCGCCGCTGGAAGACATGGCGCATGCCACCTTCTGGCGGCAGACGTTGCGTGGCCTGCTCGACGAAGTACCGGACCAGGTCGAAGTGGCCACCATTCCCGAACGCGTCGGCCCCGGCGAGCTCGTGACAGTGCGCGCGCGCGTGGCCGACGAGACGTTCGGTGATGTCAACGATGCGAGCGTCGTGGTCACGGTGACGCCACCGATCGGCGAGCCGTATGACCTGACCCTCGATCGCGTGCCGCGCGAAGAGGGGACGTATCTGGGCCGGTTCACCGCGACGGACGCCGGCCCCTATTCCCTTTCGACCGCGGCACGACGCTTCACCGACACGACCTTCGCGGCACCACAGATCCTGCTCGCCGACACCCTGGGCGTCGACATGGAGCGCGCGGAACTGCGCACACCCTTGCTGCGGCAGATCGCGGAGGAAACCGGGGGCCGCTATTACCCGCTGGCCGATGCGGAGAAGCTCGTCGACGATGTGCAACTCACCGAGAGCGGCATCACCGTGCGCGACGCGCGCGACCTGTGGGACGCACCGATCGTCTTCTTCGCACTGCTGGCGCTGCTCGTGGCCGAGTGGGGCCTGCGCCGTCGCTGGGGGCTGTCGTGATGCGCCTCGCCTTGCTGCTCCTGCTGGCGACTGTGGCGCCGCTCGGTGCGCAGGATGGCCGCGTGCATGTGCTGCTGGTGACTGGGCTGGGTGGCGAGCCGGCAGAGGGGCGCGCCTTCGTCGAGGCTGCGACGCAGATCCACGCGACGGCGCGGACCCGATGGGGTGTGGCCGACTCGTCGCTGATCTTCCTCGCAGAACGGCCAGCTGACGACTCGGCCCGGATCAGTGGCCGTTCGACACGAGAGGAGATCGGGGCGGCGGTGATGCGCCTCTCCCGGCGCGTGGCAGCTGGTGACGTGCTCCTCGTGGTGGTGATCGGACACGGCAGTGGCGAGGGGGCGGAGTCCCGAGTGAACCTCCCCGGACCGGATCCGACGGCCGCAGAGTGGAATCTCTGGCTCTCGGGCTTTGCCCAGCAGACCGTGGTGGCGATCGTGGCGGCCAGCGGCAGCGGCGATTTCCTGCCGCAGCTGTCCGGGACGAATCGCGTGGTCATGACCGCAACCAAGAGCCCCAGCGAGCGCAACGCCTCGATCTTCGCATCCCGCATCGCCCGTGCGCTCTCCAGCGGCGACGCCGATGCCGACAAGGATGGCGCGGTCTCGGCGCTTGAAGCGTATCGATTTGCGAAGTCCGCCGTCGTGCGCGCCTACGACGATGACAAGAAGCTGCTGACCGAACATGCCCAGCTCGACGACAATGGCGACAAGGTCGGCAGCGCCGATCCCGGTGTCGCCTCCTCGCTCGACGGCGCGCTGGCAGGTCGCATCACCTTCCAGCGGCGTGCCGAGAGCACCGACCCACGGATCGTCGCACTGATGGCCGAGCGACGTGCGCTCGAGTCGCAGCTGGCCGGGTTGCGGGCGCGGAAGGCGTCGACCGACTCCACCGCCTACGAACGGGACCTCGAGAATCTCCTGCTCGAGATCGCCAAGCGGACGCGCGCGATTCGCCTGATCCAACAGGGAGGCACGCCGTGAAGCGCCTCCTCGGGTTGGTCCTGCTTGCCGGTGCGCCTGCGGCGCTCCTCGCCCAGCAGCCCACAGCGGCCGGCGTGCGGCGGTTGGTGGAGACGGGGCGGCTCGAAGCGGCGGAAGCGCTTGCCCGGAGCGGTGGTGCAGCAACCCAGGTCGCGCTGGGCGAGGTGCTCGTGCTGCGAGGTCGGCTGGCGTCGGCCGACTCGGTCTTCGCGGCGGCCGGTGCTGCGTCGCGCGTGGCCGAGGTCGGCCGCGCCGAAATCGCACTGCGTCGTGGCGACCGCGCCGCCGCGATGCAGTTGGCGCAGCTCGTGACCCAGGCCTACGCGCAACGCGCCGCCGAATGGAGCGTCTCGGATCGGGTCGCCGCGGGCCGAGCATATGCCCTCCTCGGCGGCGATGCGGCCACGGTCCGCAGTGCCCTCGCTGCCTTTGACGCCGCCGCCAAGGCCGATCCGGCGGACCCTGACGCATCGCTCCGGGTAGCCGACCTCTTCCTCGACAAGTACAACGCGCCCGATGCCGAAGCCGAGTACCGCGCGGTGCTCCAGCGCGACAGCACCAACGCGCGTGCCCGCCTCGGCCTGGCGAAGGTGATGGCGTTCACCGGCGACGCGAAGGCGCTGATGGCAGCGCGTGCCGCGTTGGTCAGCAATCCGCAGCTGGTGCCGGCGGAGCTGCTCCTCGCACGCCTGCACCTCGAGGCCGAGGCGTACGACTCTGCCTCCGCGGCGGTCGCACGGGCGCTGGCTGTCGATTCGTCGGCGATGGCGGCCTGGGCCACCCGCGCGGCGATCGCCTGGCTGCGTGGGGACACCACCGCGTGGCGGGCGGCCGAACAGCGCGCCCTCGCGATCAATCCGACCGCGTCCGATTTCTACGCCGAGCTCGCCGAGACGGCGGCCAGGGTCCGGCGCTATGGCGACGCTGCGCGATTTGCCCGGCAGGGTGCCGCACTGGATTCGCTGGCACCTCGAGTGCTTGGCGTTCTCGGCACCAACCAGCTGCGCCTCGGGGCAATGGCCGATGCTCGGCAATCGCTGAGCCGGGCGTTCGCCCTCGACCCGTTCAACCTCTGGCACAAGAACACGCTCGACCTGCTCGATCGCCTCGATGGTTTTCGCACCGTGCGAAGCGCCCGCTTCGAAGTGGTGATGCCGGCGGCCGAGGCGGATTTGCTGTCGCTGTACCTGATCCCGCTGCTTGAGACGGCCTACGACTCGCTCGCCGTGCGATATGGCTATCGTCCCCCGACGCCGATCCGTCTGGAGCTGTTCGATCGGCATGCCGACTTCTCGGTCCGCACCGTGGGGTTGGCCGGCATCGGCGCGCTCGGTGTCTCGTTCGGGACGGTGCTCGCGATGGACGCCCCGGCTGCTCGCCCAGCTGGCGAGTTCAACTATGCCTCGACCGCGTGGCACGAGCTCACGCACACCTTCACCCTCGGCCTCTCCGACAATCGTGTCCCGCGCTGGATCTCCGAGGGTCTCTCGGTCCTCGAGGAGCGGCGCACCGGGCATGGCTGGGGGATGGACGTCTCGCTCTCCTTCCTTGAGACCGTCGCCGCGGGGAAGTTGCTCCCGGTCAGCCGGATCAACGAGGGACTCGTGCGGCCGACCTATCCGGAACAGATCGGCGACAGTTACCTGCAGGCGTCGCTGGTCTGCGAGATGATCGAGGCCGAGCACGGCATTGGGGCGCTGCGGGCGATGCTCACCGGCTTCGCGCGTGGCTGGGACATGGCGACGGTGCTGCAGCGGACCGTCCAACTGACGCCGCCTGCCTTCGACGCGCACTTCGACCAGTGGCTCAGGTCACGCTACGCGGTGCCGCTCGCGGCGATCGGCACGCCGACGGCTGGAGCGCCGGTGCCCAACCCGATTCGCATCGCGGTTCGCGACGGCACGGCGCTCCTCGCGGCGGGGCAGGCCGAAGCCGGTGTGGCGAAGCTGGCCGAAGCAGAGCGACTCTTCCCGGGGTACCCCGCGGCTGATGGTCCGGCCTGGCCGTTGGCGAAGCACTACGCGACGACCGGCCGTCCGAACGACGCGTTGCCGCTGCTGGCACGCATCACGTCGCACGGCGAGACCGCGCTCGAGCCCAACCTGCTGCAGGCGACGGTGCTTGAGCAGCTGGGCAATCCCGCCGGTGCCGCCGACGCGGTGCAGCGCGCCCTGTGGATTGCGCCACGGGATATCAGTCGCCACGAATGGCTCGCGCGCTTGGCGGATCAGTCCGGCCGCTTCGCGGTGGCCGTCCAGGAGCGCCGTGCGGTTGTTGCCCTTCGGCCGCCGAATCCGTTGGAAGCCAGGTACCAGCTGGCGAAGGCGCTGCAGCGCGCCGGCGATACTGCCGCTGCCCGCACCGAGCTCTTGCGCATCCTTGAAGAAGCCCCCGGTTTCGAGAAGGCCCAGGAACTCCTGCTCGACCTGCGAGGAGGAAAGTGATGACCCGATCGATCTGGCACAGACTGCTCGGCGGGGCCCTGCTGCTCGCCGGCGCCACCGCCCTGCCGGCGCAGCGCGGCATGGGGTATCCGACCGAGATCAACAACGTTCCGTATGACGGCCGCTTCACGTATGCCCGCATCAAGTACACCGCGGCCGACATGGGCGGTGGCTTCCGTGGCCGCTTCGATCCGATGTGGAACCACGACTATCCACGTTCGGATCGAACCTTCCCGCAGATCCTCTCGGAGCTGAGCACGATCAAGGCGCGGATCGATGGCAGCGTGGTCTACACCGCCGACGATCCACTCCTGCATCGTTTTCCGGTGGCGTATCTCTGCGAGGTCGGGGCGTGGGTGCCCACCGAGGCCGAAGTGGTCGGACTGCGGAGCTATCTGGTCAAGGGCGGCTTCGTGATCGTCGACGACTTCCGTGGCCCCCAGGCGCTCGACAACTTCGATCGACAGCTGGCGCGGGTGCTGCCGGGCGCGCGACGTATTCGGCTTGAGGTCAGTCATCCACTCTTCGACAGCTTCTACCAGATCACCGATCTGTCGTTCGGCGAGCCGTTCGGTCGGGGCGGCACGCCGGAACTGTACGGCATCTTCCAGGACAACGACCCCGCCAAGCGGTTGATGATGGTGGTCAACTACAACTACGACATCTCGGAGCGGTGGGAGTGGTCCTTCACCGGCCGCGACCCGCTGCCCACCGGCGATGCCTTCAAGCTCGGCATCAACTACGTGATCTACTCCTTCACTCACTGACAGAGGCCCCGGCGTGACCAACACCCCTTCCTCCAGCGCATTGGACGGCCTCGACGATGGCGCCCTCGCCGAGCGACTCGCCGACGCCAGCCGCCGGATCACCACCGAATTGCGGAAGGTGATCGTCGGCCAGGATGCCGTGGTGGAGCAGGCGCTCATCGCGCTCTTCGCCGGCGGCAACTGCCTCCTCGTCGGCGTCCCGGGGCTCGCCAAGACGCTGCTGATTCACTCGCTCTCGCGGGCGCTCGACCTGCGCTTCTCGCGGATCCAGTTCACGCCGGACCTGATGCCGAGCGACGTGACCGGCACGGACATGATCACCGACGACCCGGAAACCGGGCGGCGCAAGCTCGCCTTTCTTCCCGGCCCGATCTTCGCGAACGTCGTGCTTGCCGATGAAATCAACCGCACGCCGCCGAAGACGCAGGCCGCGCTGCTGGAGGCGATGCAGGAACGCCGCGTGACGGTGCAGGGGAAGACCTATCCGCTCGAGCCGCCATTCTTCGTCTTCGCGACGCAGAATCCGATCGAGCTCGAGGGGACCTATCCGCTCCCCGAGGCGCAGCTCGATCGCTTCATGTTCGAGGTGCTGCTGGACTACCTCCCCGAGGAGGAAGAGGTCGCCGTGGTGCAGGCGACGACGACCGTCCCGCCGGAGGCGATCAACCCCGTCGTCTCGCGCGACGAGATCCTCGCCTTCCAGCGGCTCGTCCGCCGCGTGCCCGTCGCCGATGCCGTGGTCCGCTATGCGGTCAAGCTTGTGCGCCTGAGTCGCCCGGTGGATGGCGCGCCGGACTTCGTGCGGCAGTGGTTGGCGTACGGCGCCTCGGTGCGCGCGGCGCAGGCGCTGGTGCTCGGTGGCAAGGCGCGCGCACTGGTGCAGGGTCGGGCGCACGTGTCGTTTGACGACATTCGCGCGCTGGCCCGCCCGGTCTTCCGCCACCGGTTGTTGCGGAACTTCCAGGCGCAGTCGGAGAAGGTGACGACGGACCATTTGGTGGATCGCCTCCTCGAGGTCGCGCCGATGCCACGGTCGGGGCTCTGAGTCCGGCGTGAGCGGCATCGCCCCCGCCGCCTTCCTCGATCCCGCGCTGCTCGCCGGGATCAGCGATCTCTCCCTCCTCGCCCGGACGGTGGTGGACGGCTTCCTGCACGGCCTGCATCGCTCCGTACGCACGGGAACCTCGCTCGATTTCGCCGAGCATCGTCCGTATCAACCCGGGGACGATCTGCGGCGGATCGATTGGCGTGTCTATGGGCGCACCGATCGCTTCTACCTCAAGACCTACGAGGCCGATACCAACGCCGATGTCATGCTGGTGCTGGACAGCTCGGGATCGATGGACTTCGCGAGTGGACGGCTCACCAAGTTCGATTACGCGCGCTACCTGACGGCGTCGCTGGCCTGGCTGGCGCAACGGCAGGGTGATCGGGTCGGTCTGGTGACAGTCCGCGAGGAGATGGTCGACGTCGTCCCGCCGTCGACCCGACATCTCAATCTCCTGCTCCATACCGTCGCCGCGAGCACCGCGGCCGGTGAGGGGCGCTTGCCGCGTGTCCTCGAGAAGGTCGCGCAGATGCGCGGACGCTCCGGGATGGTGGTGCTGATCTCTGACTGCTACGAGGAACCGGCCGCACTCTGTCGTGCCGTGGGCGGCCTGCGCAGCCGCGGCCATGACGTGATGGTGTTCCATCTCACCGATCCAGCCGAGCGCGACCTCCCCTACGGTGCGCCGGGCACGTTCGAAGATGCCGAGACCGGCATCCGCCTGCCGCTCAAGCCGGAGGAGTTGCGCGATCGCTACCGTGCCATGGTGGTCGAGCACGCCGCAGCGCTCAGCCGCGGGCTGGCGGCTGCCAATGTCGACTATCAGGCGGTCGGCACCGAGCAGCCACTCGACGGCGCGCTGCGCGCGTTTCTCGATCGCCGCCTGATGGGGACGAAGGTCCGCTGATGCCGTTCTCCTTCCTCGTCCCCGCCTTCCTCGCCGGACTCGCCGCGCTGGCCGTGCCGCTGTTGCTGCACCTGCGCCAGCGCGACAAGGAGAAGCCGCTCCGCTTCCCCTCGTTGATGTTCCTGCGCCGGATCGCGATCGAGACGTCGCATCGTCGGCGGGTGACCGACTTGCCGCTGCTGCTGCTCCGGGCACTCGCCGTCGCACTCGCGGTGCTGGCCTTCGCGCGTCCCGTCTTCCAGCGCGCCGGGAAGGCGCTGGGCGCCGCGCCAGAGCGGGTGGTGATTCTCGCGCTGGATCGCTCGATGAGCATGGGGCACACCGCCGTCTGGCCGGTGGCGATGGATTCGGCCCGCGCCATCCTCCGCGCGCTGAAGGCCGGTGACCGAATCGCCGTGATTGCCTTCGACGACGATGCCAGCGTGATCCAGCCGCTCACGACTGACCACGCCGCGGCGCTCGCCGCCCTCGGCACCGTGCGTCCAGGCGCCCGGGGAACGCGCTTCGCCGCCGCGCTCCGCGCCGCACGACAGCAGATGGCGGCCGCCAACCTGCCGAGCGCTGAAGTGCTTGTCGTCTCCGACCTCCAGCGCGTCGGGACCGGTGGCCTCACCGATCTTGCCCTCCCCAAGGGCCTCGCCGTCCGCGGTATCGTGGTCGCGGCGCCATCGGCGGCCAACACCTCCGTGACGGCGTTGTCGGTGCAGCGGCTCGGCGGCGGGGCCGCTGGGCGGATTGCGGTCTCCGCCGATGTGCGCAGCAACGCGCTGATTTCTGCGCGACGGGCGACTGTCACGCTCACCGTGAACAATCGCGAGGCAGGCACGCGGACCGTGGAGCTCCCGGTCAGCGGACTCCGCACCGTGGCGTTCGACCCGGTGGCGCTCCCCCCCGGAGAGGCACAGGTCTCGGTCGCGCTCGATCCGGATGCGCTCACGGCGGACGACAGCTTTCACGCCGTCGTCCCCGCCGAAGCGTCGCAGCGCATCCTGCTGGTCGGCGCCGGCGATCTGGCCCCCGAATCGACGCTCTTCCTCGAGCGCGCCCTCGCCATCGGCAGCGACCCCGCGTTCGTTGTCGAGCGCGGCACGGCCGGCACGCTCGATGCGCCGCGCCTCGCCGCTGCCGGGCTCGTGATCTTCCTCGATGTCTTGCCGCCGACGAGTGATGCATTCCGAAACTGGATCCGTGCCGGCCATGGCGCCGTCGTCGTGGCGGGGCCTCGGCTCCGGACCGTGCGGGCTCAGCCGGGCCAGTTGCCCGGGCGCGTGACGGGCGAGATCGATCGCCTCGCCGAGCGCGGTGGGACGATCGGTGACGTCGCGCTCGAGCATCCGATCTTCGCGCCGTTCCGCGGTGGATCCAGCGCCGCCCTCGGCAGCGCACGCTTCATTCGCTATGCCCAGTTGGCGCCCGACAGCGGCAGCGTCGTGCTGGCTCGCTTCGACGACGGCCTCCCGGCGTTGCTGGAACGTGTGGAGGGCAGCGGGCGCCTCCTGCTGAGCGCGATCCCGCTCGATGCCCGGGGAGGCGACTTCCCGCTGCAGGCGGCCTACCTTCCGTTCGTACGGCGCCTGGCGCTCCACACCGCCGGCTACGAGCCGCAGCCCCTGTGGCGTACCACCGGTGAAGGGTGGCGCCCGGTCGGCCCAGTTGCCGATCTGGTGATTGCGACACCTTCCGGCGCACTCCTTCGTCCGGACTCGGGTGCCACTCGCGGTGCCGCCGACCTCGAAGCGCTCGGCTTCTACCGTGCCTATCGGGAACGGGCCGTTGGCGACCCGATCGCCACCGTCGCGGTGAATTTCCCGATCCGGGAATCTGATCTGACGGCGTCCCCAGCCAGTGAACTGTTGCTCGGCATTCGCGAGGAGGCCAGCGATCCCTCGGCCGCCGAGATCCCGCCGATCGCCGAGGTGGAAACCCGGCAACGACTCTGGCGCATCCTTTTGTTGATCGTTGGTGCCGTGCTCGTGATCGAATCATTGCTGGGCAGTCGCGGGTGGCGGGGTACCGCCACGCGGCTCGCGGTTGAGTCTCCCCCTGGAGGACCTGCCACATGACCGACCTCACCAGTGACAGCGCCACGCGAGACGACGCCCTGCGCACCGCCGTTTCGCGGGTCCGTGGGCATCGTCGTCGGCGACTCCTGCTGGAAGGGGTGACGGCGACGGTCGCGGCGGTCCTGCTGGCGTTGATCGTGGGTGCCGTCGTGCGCAGCCTGATGGGGCCGGGCAACGACACCACCATTGCCGTGCGCGTGATCGGGTACGTGCTCATTGCCGCCGCCGCCGTCCGCTTCCTGGTCTACCCGTTGCTCGGCGCCGTGAGCGACGAACGCATTGCACTCTATGTCGAGGAACGCGCGCCGCACCTTCGGCAGACCCTGCTCAGTGCCGTCCACGAATTGGAGCGCCCGCCCGCGGACCGCTCATCCGCTGGCCTCTCGGCGAAGGTGATTGGTCAGGCCACGGCCGCGGTCGCCGAGCTGGAGCAGGGCGCCGCGCTGGAGCGGCCGCGGGCTCGTCGCGCCGGTGCGGTGCTGGCCGGGGCGACCGCCATCGGCCTGGTGCTGGTGCTGGCTGGCCCCGGGGCGGTGCGAGATGCCGCTCGTCTGCTCTTTGTGCCCTGGACCGCCTCGGCGTCCCAACCGGTCTTCGCGGTGTCGGTCACGCCAGGCGATATCACCGTCCCGCGCGGTGCCGCGCTCGACGTGCGCGGCGTGTTGCGCGGCTTCACCGCCGCCGAGGCCGAGATCGTCTTCCGTGCCGACAGCACCACCGAGTGGTTGCGCGCACCGATGCAGCGCGACTCCACCGGCAGCGGCTTTGCCGGACGGCTCTTCGACCTGCTCACCCCGACGACGTATTACCTCGAGGTCGATGGTTTCCGGTCGGCCGAATTCAGCATCGCCGTCGTCGACCTGCCGGCGGTGTCGAACGTGGCGCTGCAGCTGCGCTTCCCGGGATACACCCATCTGCCCCCCGAGGTGATCGAGTCGGGCGGTGATGTGGCGGCGCTCATCGGCACCACGGTCCGCGTGCACGGCACGGTCACGATGCCGGTGAAGGGTGGCACGCTGCGCTTCGACGACGGTACAACGGTGCCGCTCACGGTCGATTCCGCCGGCAAGGTCGTCGGCGAGTTTCGCGTGACGCGCGATGGCTTCTATCGCATTGACCTCATGGCACCCGATGGCGCCATGGTGCCGGGCACGGTCCAGTACGCGATCGCCAAGCTCGACGACCGGGCGCCCAGCGTGCGCATCGAGACGCCGGGGCGCGACATCAAGGTCACGTCGACCGAGGAGGTACCGATCGCGGCGCGCGCCGCCGACGATTACGGTGTCTCGCGGATGGAGCTCCGCTATCAGGTCAACGGCGGTGCCGAACAGGCGATCGTGCTGGCCGAAGGAACAGCGGCCGGTGGCGTGGATCTGCGCGCGGCGCACACCCTCTTCCTCGAGGAGGTCACGCTGGTGCCGGGCGATGTGATCGCCTATCACGCAGTCGTCAGGGATGGCGCCGGACAAACGGCCAGCTCCGACATCTACTTCCTCGAAGTGCGCCCGTTCGGCTTGAACTATCGGGCGGGCGAGGAAGCCGCCGCCGCAGGCGGTGAGGGTGGCGAAGGCGGTGGCGAGGGAGGCGACGCGAACGCCACGCCCGATCAACTCGCAGCGCGGCAGCGGCAAGTCGTGTCGGGCACATTCAACTGGGTGCGTGACAGCGCCAAGACGCCGGCGCGTGTCCGGCGCGAGAATCTCACGACGCTGGCCATAGCCCAGGGGAAGTTGCGGCAGGACGTGGCGGCGGTTGCCGAACGGATTGCGTCGCGCGAGCTCGCCAGCGAAGACACGGCCTTCACGACGGTCAAGCGCGAGCTCGACTCCGCCCGCGTCCATATGAAGGGGGCCGAGGAAGCGCTGGGCCTGGCACGAACGGCAATCGCGAGCGCCGAGGAGCAGAAGGCCCTGCAGCACCTGCAGCGCGCGCAGGCCGTCTTCCGTGACATCGAGATTCGCCGCCAGCAGGGCGGCGGTGGTGGCGGCGGAGGGGGCGGCGGCGGTGGGGGGCAGCAGCAGGACCTGGCCGATCTCTTCCAGCTCGACACCGACAAGATGCGGAATCAGTACGAGGCGGTGCAGCAGCAGCGGAGCACCACCACCCAGCAGCAGGTCGACAGTGCGGCCGAGCGGTTGCGGGAACTGGCCGCGCGGCAGCAGCAGCAGAATGAGCGGGAGCAACGTGAGGCGGCTGCCCTGCGCGAACGACTCGGCCGCGATCTCGGCGCCGCCTCGAGTGGTGGCGGGAGCGGCCAGCGGGAGCTGGCTCGTCAGGCGGAGGAGGAGGCGCGACGGTTGGAGCGTCTGGCGCGCGAACAGCAGTCGCCTGAGTTGGCTGACGCCGCGCGTGCAGCGCAGGAAGCCGCCGACGCGATGCGACGAGCGAGCACCGGTGCGGCGGGGCAAGGCAACGCCGCGCTCGACCGACTGCGGAACGCCGCCCGCAGCGCGGAGGGTGTCCGGCAGCGGAGCGTGACGGACGATATCCGCCAGCTCGACGACAAGGCGCGGCAACTCGAGGCGCAGCAGGAACGCATCGCCAGCGGGGTCGACCGATTGGGCGCAGCCGCGCCCAGTGACCGTGCGCAGCAGCTCCGGCGCCTGGATCAGCAGAAGGATTCCCTCTCGCGCGGCCTCGAGCAGGTGCGCGAGGAAGCGGAACGGCTTGCCCGCGATGTGCGCCGCGATCAGCCGGCGGCGGCGCGCGGACTCGACTCGGCGGCAGCACGAATTCGTGAGACCGCGCTGCCCCGCACCGTGAGCTATACCAAGAACACGGTGCGGACCGGCTCGCCCGAATATGCCCGCGCGCTGGAGTCCCAGGTGGGCGAGCAGGTCGGCGCGGTGCGCGAGCAGATCACTTCCGCGGCGAACTCCGTGCGCGAATCCGAGGCGAGCCGTCAGGAACGGACGCTCGAGCGGACGCGGGACCTGGTGCGGGAGATGGAGTCATTGCGGAATCGAACGGCGAACGGCGAACAGCGATCGGCGAACAGCGGCCGCGGGCAGCAGCCGGGTCAGGGTCAGGGTCAGGGCCAAGGTCAGGGTCAGGGTCAGGGCCAAGGTCAGGGTCAGGGTCAGGGTCAGGGTCAGGGGCAGGGGCAGGGTCAGGGTCAGGGCCAAGGTCAGGGCCAAGGCCAAGGCCAAGGCCAAGGCCAAGGCCAAGGCCAAGGCCAAGGCCAAGGCCAAGGGCAAGCAGGGCAGGGCAGGGGCAGGCCAAGGCCAAGGAGGAACAAGGCGCGGCAGGCCAGGGCCAGGGGCAGGGGCAGGGGCAGGGGCAGGGTCAGGGTCAGGGGCAGGGGCAACGCGGTGGCCAGGGTCAGGGCGGCCGGACAGGGATGGGAGGGATGGGTGGACCCGGTGGCGCGGTGAGCGGCAGTGCCGACGCCGGGTCCCCGCGGCAACTCGGGCGGGAAGTTGCCATGCGGCGTCAGGAAGCCGAGGCGCTTCGGGGGGAGGTGGCGGCCCAGGGGGGCGATGTCGGTGAGCTCGATCGGGCGATCGCCTCGCTCCGCGAACTCGAAGCACAGATCGCCCGCGACAAACCGCAGGGGGTCACCGCCCTCCAGTCCGCCGTGATCGAGGGGCTCAAGACCTTCGAGTTCACGCTCTGGCGGCGGGCCAATGGCGGGGAAGGCACGCCGGCGGTGGGTCCGCGCGGCCAGGTGCCGGCGGAGTACCGGGCACTGGTGGAGGAGTACTACAGGTCGCTCGCGCGGCGGCCCTGAGATTCTGCGGGAAGGCCGCCACAAAGCCATTTGACGGCGAATCCGCTGCCGAGCGTCGCGTGCGTGCGACGGTCGGCAGTGGTCGTTGGTGGCACTTCCTTTGCTTTGTTCAAGTGGACCTGCTTTTGCGTCAGTAGTCTTCCCTATGACCACTCCGCAACGCCCGAACCAGACTTCGACCGATGCCCTCTGGCAGCGGTGGCGCAAAGACAACTGCGCTGATGCCCGGCGAGAGCTGCTGGGGCGCTACCTCGGCCTGGTCCATCATGCCGCGCGTGAGATGGCCCCGCGCGTCCGCGACGCCGTCTCCCTCGAAGAGCTGGTTTCGGCCGGTTCGGTCGGGCTGCTGCAGGCGATGGCCGGCTTCGAGCCGGAGCGCGGCCTCGCCTTCTCGACCTTTGCCATGCGTCGGATTCGCGGAGCCATTCTCGATGAGCTCCGTGCCCGCGATCCGCTCTCGCGCGTCGACCGCGCCCACGCCCGCCGGCTCGACAGCGCAGTGGCGGAATGTGAACAGCGACTTGGCCGTGCCCCGAGCACCGGCGAGATCGCCAGCCATCTGGGTGTCGACCACGAGACCATCCACCGGTGGCGCGAGCGGACGCTGACGATCGGTCCGGTGTCGCTCGAAGGGGAGCCGGGCGGCCACAGCCTCGCGGACCGCCTGGGCGACGCCGAGGGCGACCCGGTCCAGGACGCCATGGAGGAGTCGGACCGGAAGCGCGTGCTCCACGAGGCATTGGCCGAATTGCCGCAGCGGGAGCGACTGGTGCTGGCGCGCTCCTTCCTGGAGGAGAAGCCGCTCCGCGAGATCGCCACCGAGCTCGGCGTCACCGAGTCCCGGGTCTGCCAGTTGCGAGCCCAGGGGATCGCCCGACTCCGCCGGATTCCTCGACTCGCGTACGCCCGCGACTGAGCGCGTAAAGCGGTTCCGCGCTTCGCGTTGAACCTCGGTTGATCGTTCCGCTTACATTTGCGCATCGAAGTTCCGTCCCCCCGGAGGGATCGATGCGCGCTGCCTTCGCGTCACTCGTGGATTATGCCGGTCTCTTTCCTCCCGCCGCCCTCGGCATGGCCGACGCGGTGCGGGAGTATGACCGCGAGCGGCGCGGCCCCGATCGCTGGATGCTCGGGCGCTTCATCGTGGCCGCCAGTCGCCTCGAGGAGCTCGGCACCGCGATCGAGAGCGAGGGGCTCTTTACCCCACGGCACGATCCCTGGCGCGTCTCCGCGGTCATGGGCGTCCACCTTCCCGACGAACTCTCACGTGTCAACGCGTTTCGCGCCGCCTGGGAAGGTCGCGGGGTGACCGTCGACGCCCTCGAGTACAAGGTGAGTTCGGTCGGACAACTGCTCACGGTCGCCGAACAGATCCCGCCCGCCTATCAGCGCTTCTTCGAAGTGCCGCACGAAGGACCGTACGGTGCACTCGTCGCCGCGATCGGGCGCGCGGGTGCCTTTGCCAAGGTGCGCACCGGTGGCACCACCGCCGATCTCTTTCCCGCCCCCGACCAGCTGACCGCTTTCCTCATTGCGGCGACGGGGCAGGGCGTGCGCTTCAAGGCCACGGCAGGGCTGCATCATCCCTACCGCGGGGAGTATCGCCTGACGTATGCGGTCGAGGCAGAGCGCGGCTGGATGTATGGCTTCGTCAATCTGCTGCTCGCGACCGCGCTGCTGCTGCGAAGCGGCGACGGTGAGACGGCGCAGGCCATCCTCGAAGCCGTCGGTCCCGAGGCGTTCGCGCGCGACGACGACGGCATCCGTGCGCTCGGCCACCACTTCCCGTGGGATGAACTCGCCCGGGCGCGTGAGCGTGCCTTTACCTCGTTCGGCTCCTGTTCCTTCCGTGAGCCGGTCGACGAACTCGGACTTCCGGAGCAGGTGGCATGACCGATCTCGATCGCAGTCACGATCCGGCCCTCACCTCGTGGGTCACTTCCGCCAATGGGCACTCTGACTTTCCGATTCAGAACCTTCCCTTCGGCCTGATCGATGGCCAGGGGGAAGATCCGGAGATTGTCGTCGCGATCGGCGATCAGGTGCTGCACCTGCGCACGGCCGTGGAGGCAGGGTGGGGGAGTGAGCTCTCGATCGATGCCATCACGCGGATCATCTTCGGTCCGCTCAATCACTTCGCGGCTGCAGGTCCGAACGAGTGGACCGCGGTGCGCCTCGCGTTGAGTGATGCCCTCTCCGACCCGTCCTGGCAGGAGCGACTCTCGCCCGCGCTGCTGCCGCAGGATGCGGTCGAGATGTTGTTGCCGGTGCATATCGGCGATTACACCGACTTCTACGCCTCCGTGCACCACGCAACCAACGTCGGCTCGATGTTTCGGCCCGACAATCCGCTGCTGCCCAACTACAAGTGGGTCCCGATCGGCTACCATGGGCGCGCGTCGTCGATCGTGCTCGATGGTACGCCGATTCGCCGCCCGCAGGGTCAGACCAAGGCCGCAGACGCCGACACGCCGACCTTCGGCCCGTCGCGTTCGCTCGACTACGAGCTCGAGGTCGCCCTGGTGATCGGCGGGGAGAACGACCTCGGCACGCCGGTGACCAGCGCAACGGCCACCGACCGGATCTTCGGCGTGGTGTTGCTCAACGATTGGTCCGCGCGTGATCTGCAGGCGTGGGAGTACCAGCCCCTCGGTCCGTTCCTCGCCAAGAACTTTGCCAGCACCATTTCGCCGTGGGTCGTGACGACCGACGCGTTGCGGCCTTTCCGTGCCGCGATGCCGGCACGCGCCGCTGGCGACCCGGCTCCGCTGCCGTACCTGCAGGTGCCGGGGGACCGCACCTGGCACATCGGGCTCGAGGTGGCGCTCCGCACCGAAGCGATGGAGTCGCGCGGCGACTCGCCATTCGTGGTGTCGCGGGTCGACTTCGCCGACGCGATGTACTGGAGTCCGGCGCAGCTGGTGACGCACCACGGCAGCAACGGCTGCAATCTGACTCCCGGCGATCTGCTGGGCAGCGGGACCATCTCTGGTCCCGCGGCGGAGAGTCGTGGCTGCCTGCTGGAGCGGACGTGGCGGGGCGCGGAACCGCTCACGCTTCCGGACGGGACGTCGCGCAAGTTCCTCGAGGACGGCGACGAAGTGCTGATCACCGGGCGCTGCGAGTCGCCGGGGGCCGTGCCGATTGGCTTCGGCGCCTGTCGTGGGGTGGTGGCGCCGGCATGACGCGGTTGGTGCCCGTGGTCGTGACCTACCTCGAGATGCGCACACCGCCGGCGGCCCCGCCCCATGGAGACCCTCCTGGTGTCACGCTGGTGCGTGTCACCCCACCCGACGCGGCGGAGGCCGCGGCCCGACTCTATCGCGCCGTGGGCGGTGCGTGGCAGTGGCGGGATCGCCTGGCCTGGGCGCCGTCAGATTGGGCCGCAGCGATGGATGCACCCGCCGTCCAACTCTGGATTGCGCGCCGTGGTCCCGTCGAGCTCGGCTACGCGGAGTTGGCGCCATCCGGCTCGGCCATGGAGATTCGGTACTTCGGGCTGGTGCCCGAGGCGATCGGTCAGGGGCTGGGGCGCTGGTTGCTGCAGCGCACCATCGAGCTGGCCTGGGCGACGGCGCCGAGCCGCGTCATCCTGAACACCTGTACCCTCGACGGCCCGGCGGCATTGCCGAACTACCTGGCCCGAGGCTTCACGATCGTCCGCGAAGAGCATCAACTGCGGGAATTGCCCACATGAATCTCGCCGACCTGCGCCGTGACTACGCGCGCGCCGACCTGGACATCGTCGATACCGATCCCGATCCCTACGCCCAGTTTCGGCGCTGGTTCACCGAGGCCGAAGCGGCGAAGTTGCTCGAACCGAACGCCATGACGCTCGCCACGGCGAGTGCCGACGGTCGGCCGAGTGCGCGGATCGTGCTGCTCAAGGGAATCTCGGAGCAGGGCTTTGTCTTCTTCACCGACTATCGCTCGCGGAAGGCGCGCGAGCTCGATGCCAATCCGCATGCCGCCCTCGCCTTTCACTGGGGCGAGTTGGAGCGACAGGTGCGCGTGGTGGGCCGCGTCGAGCGCATCCCGGCGTCCGAGTCGATGGCCTATTTCCTCAGTCGACCGGTCGGCTCGCAGGTCGGCGCCTGGGCGTCGCTGCAGAGCGCCCTGCTCGAGGATCGTGCGCTCCTGATGGAAAAGGTCAGTGAACTGGTCAAGCATTTCCAGACGACCCCGATCACCTGGCCGACCCACTGGGGCGGCTATCGTGTGGTGCCGTCCGAGATCGAGTTCTGGCAGGGGCGCCCCAATCGCCTTCATGATCGCATCCTCTACACCTCGTCTCCGGAGTCTGGATGGCAGCGCGTCCGTCTTTCGCCCTGATCGCCCTCGTGGTGTCCGCTGCGCCGCTCTCGGCCCAGCAGTTCCAGCTCGACATCCCGTCGATCATGCGCGGGCCCGAGACGGTGGGGCGTGAGCCTGCCGGCATCCAGTGGACGCCGGATTCGCGATGGATCCACTTCTCCTGGTTGCCGCCCGGGAGCGACTGGCGGGCCACGAACGACAGCTACCGTATCCGCGCCGAAGCGGGGGCCATCCCCGAAAAGCTCACGCGGGCGCAGGTGGATTCATTCGCGCCGTTGTTCGCGACGGGTCCGCTCTCGCGTGACGGGAAGCGCCGCCTCCTCGCCATCCGCGGCGACCTCTGGATCGCGACGCTTGCCACCGGCGCGCGCCGTCAGCTGACCAGTACGACGCAGGCGGAGCAGGCCCTCGGTTGGTCCACCGATGATGCGCGGATCTTCTACCGCGTGGGCGACAACGCCTATGCGTTCCGACTCGCCGACGGCTACATCGAACAACTCACCGACATCCGCCTTGCCCCCGCGCCTACGTCCGGGGACAGCGCCGGGCGGCCGGCACCGCCCTCGGCGCAGCGCACGCAGCTCGAGCGCGATCAGCGCGACCTCTTTCAAGTCATCCGCGACCGCACCTTCGGCGACTCGACCAGTGGCCGTGGCGGCGCAGGGCGCGGTGGGGCGGGACGCGGCGGCGCAGGGCAAGCCGGGGCGACCGGCCTCCGACCCATCACCTTGGCGCGTGGTGAATCGTTGCGCGGCCTGTGGCTCTCGCCGCGGGGCAGCCACGCCCTGATCACCGTCGGGACCAGCGCCACGACTCAGGCGACAACGATGCCGGTGTGGATCACGCCGTCGGGCTATGTCGAGCAGCGCCCGGGCCGCAGCAAGGTCGGCGATGCCATCGGTCGGTCGCGGATGGCGATGCTCGACCTGGCGACGGGGCGTGCCACCTGGCTCCGGCCGATCGCCAGCGACAGCAGCGGGATGTACTCCACCCTGACGTCGTGGGGCTGGAACGACGCCGGCACATCGGCGCTGATCGTGGCCGGCACCGCCGACTACAACACGCGCATCATCTCACGGGTCGACGCCGATTCCGCGCGACTGACTCCGATCGAGACGCTGCGCGATTCCGCGTGGGTCGGTGGACCGTGCAGCGGCTGCGGCGGGTGGCTTCCCGGCACACTCGGCTTCTGGTGGGTCAGTGAGGCCGATGGCTGGGCGCACGTCTACACCCAGAAGGCCGACGGCACCGGCCGCACGCAGCTGACGCAGGGGCAGTGGGAAGTCTTCGACGTGGCCATCTCGCCCGACCGGTCGCGCTTCCAGATGCACACCTCCGAAGGCTCGCGCTATGAGCGGCACTTCTGGACCATGGCGCTGGACGGCTCGGCGCGGACGCGCTACACGGCTGCGAAGGGCGGGCATCAGGTGGTGGTCTCGCCGGACGGGAAGTGGTTGGCCGATGTCGCCTCGAGCAGTAACACGCCCCCCGAGCTCTTCCTGCAGCCCGCCAAGCCGATGGCGAATGCCGCGCGGCTGACCACGTCGCCGACGGCGGCGTGGCGCGCGGCGAAGTGGATCGCGCCGGAGATCATCGAGATCCCGGCGAGCGACGGCGCCAAGGTGCCGGCCCGCATCTACCGCCCGGAGCAGATGGGGGCAACGTCGAATGGCGCGGCGGTGATCTTCGTCCACGGCGCCGGCTATCTGCAGAATGTGCACGAGTACTGGTCCACGTATTCGCGCGAATACCAGTTCCACCACCTGCTCGCGTCGAAGGGGTACATCGTCCTCGACCTCGACTATCGCGGATCGGCGGGACAGGGTCGGGACTGGCGCACGGCGATCTACCGGCACATGGGCGGCCGCGATCTCGAGGATCAGGTCGACGCCTCGCGCTGGTTGCAGACGCAGGGGATCGAACCGGAGCGCGTTGGTCTCTACGGCGGCTCCTACGGCGGCTTCATCACGTTGATGGCGCTCTTCACGCGGGCCGACCACTTCGGCGCCGGTGCGGCGCTGCGGTCGGTCACCGATTGGGCGCACTACAACCACGGCTATACCGCGCAGATCCTCAACGAGCCGCAGGACGACACCACGGCCTATCGGCGTTCATCGCCGATCTACTTCGCCGATGGCCTCAAGGACCCGCTCCTGATGGCGCACGGCATGGTCGACGCCAACGTGCAGTTCCAGGACATCGTCCGCCTCTCGCAGCGGCTCATCGAACTCGGCAAGACGCGCTGGGAGCTGGCGGTCTATCCGGTGGAGGATCACGGCTTCGTGCGCCCCGATTCCTGGACCGACGAATATCGGCGCATTCTCGACCTCTTCGATCGCTGGCTGCCGAAGGGCAGCGCAGGCCAGCGTGACTGACGCCCGTCCGCCGCAGCGCGAGGGGATCGGGACCGCGCGGCTCGGCGTGCTCGTCAACCTGATGCTGGCGATCTTCAAGGGACTCGCCGGCATCCTCGGCAACTCCTACGCGCTCATCGCGGATGCGGTGGAGTCGGTGGCCGATATTGCCGGCGGCCTGGTGGTGTGGGGGAGTCTCTCGGTCGCGGCGCGCGACGCCGACCACGACCATCCCTATGGACATGGCAAGGCCGAACCGCTCGCCACCGCCGTCGTCGGCCTCATGCTCCTCGGCGCAGCACTCGGCATCATGCTCGAAGCAGTCCGCGAGATGATGGTACCGCATCAGCCGCCCGCACCGTTCACGCTCGCGGTGCTGGTCGGGGTCGTCCTGGTCAAGGAAACCCTCTTCCGCCGTGTGCTGCGCGCGGCGGCGGTCGACAACAGCGGCACGGTGCACGCCGATGCCTGGCATCACCGGAGCGACGCGATCACCTCGGGGGCGGCGTTCGTTGGCATCTCCGCCGCCCTGCTCGGCGGCTCGGGGTGGGAGTGGTGCGACGAGGCGGCCGCGATCGTCGCGGCCTTCGTGATTCTCGCGAATGGCATCCGGATCATTCGCCCCGCCATTCACGAGTTGATGGATGGCGCCCCGGAGGAGGAATTCCTCGACTCGGTGTCGAAGGCGGCGATGAGTACGCCCGGGGTGCGGCACATCGAAAAGTTGCGGGCGCGCCGGGTCGGGACGCAGTTCGATGTCGATCTCCACGTGCAGGGCGATCCCGCACTCACGCTGCACGAGGCCCACATCCTCAGCGGGATCGTGAAGGGCCGCATCCGGAGTTCGGTGCCGGCGGTGTGTCATGTGCTGGTTCACATGGAGCCCTACGAACCGCAATGAACCTCGTGGCGGAGGTCGCCGACCGCCTCATGGCGTTGACTGAGGATGGCGACCGCTGCCTCGTCGCTGTCTCCGGCGGTCCCGATTCGATGGCGCTGCTGGACCTGCTGCATCGCGGCACGGCACTCCATCGGCGCATCCTGCTGGTGGGCCACGTCGACCATGGCATCGCCGACGAGAGCACCGCGGTCGCCCAGATGGTGGCACGCGCGGCCAACGCGCTTGGGCTCCCCTGCCTCACGACGACGCTCCATCTCGGTGCCGGAACAACCGAGACGAAGGCGCGGCTGGCTCGACGGACGGCGCTTCGCGCGCTGGCAACCGACGCCGGCGCCACCGTGATCGTGTTGGCGCACCATGCCGACGACCAGGCGGAGACCGTCCTCCTCCGGCTCCTCCGCGGGAGTGGCCCCGCCGGGCTGGCAGGGATGGCGCCCCGGAATGGTCCATGGGTCAGGCCGCTGCTGGATCTTCCCCGGGAGCGGCTGGCCGCGCACGTGGTGGCGGAAGGGATCGTGGCGTGGCAGGACCCTGCCAATCGCGACATCCGCCATCTCCGCTCCTGGCTCCGGCAGGCGGTCATGCCGGGCGTGGCCGCGCGGCTCCCGGACCTGCGTGAGCGACTGCTCACGGCGGCAGGGCAGGCACGAGAGGCCCGGACGGGGTGGGACCAGCTGCTGGACCAGCTGCCGGAGTTGGCGTTGACCGCCGAGCCGGCGGGCTTTTCCGTTGCCGCCCCCCTCCTCCGGGGGTATCGTTCGGCGTTGCGACATGCGGTGGTGGCAGCCCTCGGCCGACGGTGCGGGGTGCCCCTCGGGGCCCGGCGCTTGGCGGCCGTGGATCGGCTGTTGGCGGGCCGTGACGCTCGGATTCAACTGGCGGCTGGCCTCGAGGCGGAACTCGCCTTTGGTCGGCTGGCGTTTCGTCACCCGGCGGGCCCTGCACCTGAGCCCGTAACACTGGGAGGCGGGGCGGGTATCACCTTCGGACCGCTCACCCTGCGGGCCGTGCTGGCACCGGCACCGGCGCTGGATCGGGAGGGGTGGTCGACCGCGATGGTCCCCGGCCAGTACCAGGTCCGGGCGTGGCAATCGGGGGACCGGATTCGTCCCCTCGGGGGACGGGGTCATCGACAGGTGTCGGTGCTGCTCCGAGAGGCACGGATCGCCCCCGGTCGCCGCAGTCATTGGCCGGTCGTCGTCGATGCGGACGCGACCATTGTCTGGGTGCCGGGCATCTGCCGATCGGATGCCCGCATCCCCACGGAAGGAACCGAGGCGCTCTGTGCCCACGCAGCTTTCGCCTGAGATGCAGCGCCGCGCTGGCGGTCACGCTCTCCGCGTCGTCTTCGACGAGGCGACGATCGCCGACCGGGTGCGCGAGCTCGGGCACGAGATCACGGCCGCCTATCCCGATGGCGAGCTGCTGGTGCTGGGCCTGCTCAAGGGAAGCTTCATCTTCCTGAGCGACCTCGTCCGGCAGATCGATCGGCCGCTGCATCTCGATTTCCTGGTGGCCTCGTCCTATGGCACGGGGACGGTCTCGAGCGGCAATGTCCGCCTGCTCTACGATCCGGAGACGCCGCTCGAAGGGAAGCACATCGTCATTGTCGAGGACATCATCGACAGCGGTCGCACGATGCTGAAGCTGCTCGGCCTGTTGCAGGCACGGAATCCGGCCTCCGTCGCGGTCTGTTCGTTGCTGGACAAGAAGCTGCTCCCGACCCCGATCCCCGAATTGCGGTGGGTCGGATTCACGGCACCCCCGGCGTTCCTCGTGGGCTACGGCCTCGACCACGCCGAAGATTTTCGCCACCTCCCGTTCATCGGTGACCTGACTGATGGCTGATCGCAACGTTCCCCGTCCCCCGTCCACTGGCTGGGGCAACCTGAGCAAGACCCTCGCGTTCTGGGCGCTCATCGCGGTGCTCTTCATCGCGCTCTTCCAGTACATGGGGAAGCAGCGCTCGCCGAGCGAGTTCACCTACAGCGAGTTCACGCGGCAGCTGGCCGGCGGGAACATCGCGAAGGCGGACGTCGTCGAGGGTGAGATGATCAAGGGCGAGTTCCGCACCGCGGTGACCCAGGACGGTCGCCCGGTGAAGGAATTCACGGTCCTCCTCCCGGTGAAGGACTCCGAGGCGCTGATCACGCGCCTCGAGGACGCCGGCGTCGCGGTCACCGCCTCGAAGACCAAGAATGGTCTCTCGGTGCTCCTCATCACGGCGCTGCCGTGGGTCGTCATCATCGGCCTCTGGTGGTTCCTCTTCCGGCAGATGCAGGCCGGCGGCAACAAGGCGTTCGCGTTCGGCAAGTCGAAGGCGAAGCTGCTCACCGGCGACACGCCGAAGCTGACGTTCGCCGACGTGGCCGGCGCCGACGAGGCGAAGGTCGAGCTGCAGGAAGTGATCGAGTTCCTCAAGGACCCGCAGAAGTTCACGCGGCTCGGCGGCAGGCTCCCCAAGGGCGCGCTGCTGGTCGGTCCGCCGGGCACCGGCAAGACGCTGCTCGCCAAGGCCGTGGCCGGCGAGGCGGGCCGTCCCTTCTTCTCGATGTCGGGATCCGACTTCGTCGAGATGTTCGTCGGCGTCGGCGCGAGCCGCGTCCGCGACCTCTTCGAGCAGGGGAAAGGCGCACGCGCCGTGCATCATCTTCATCGACGAGATCGACGCGGTCGGCCGTCATCGTGGTGCCGGCCTGGGTGGCGGGCACGATGAGCGCGAGCAGACGCTGAACCAGTTGCTGGTCGAGATGGACGGCTTCGAGTCGAACGACGGCGTGATCCTCATCGCCGCGACCAACCGTCCCGACGTCCTCGACCCAGCGCTGCTGCGCCCGGGCCGCTTCGACCGTCAGATCGTCGTCGATGCGCCGGACGTCAAGGGCCGCGAAGGGATCCTGATGGTGCACACGCGGAAGATCCCGCTCGCTCCGGGCGTGAACCTCGCGACGATCGCGAAGGGGACGCCGGGGATGGCGGGCGCCGACCTGGCGAACCTCGTCAACGAGGCCGCCCTGCTCGCCGCGCGCAACAACAAGCAGTCGGTCGAGATGTCGGACTTCGAGGACGCCAAGGACAAGGTGATGCTCGGCGTCGAGCGGCGCTCGCTGGTGCTCACCGAGAACGAGAAGAAGCTCACGGCCTATCACGAGGCCGGCCACGCCGTCGTCGCGATGAAGACGCCGGGCTCCGATCCGGTGCACAAGGTCACCATCATCCCGCGTGGCCGGGCGTTGGGGCTCACCGCCTCGCTCCCCGAGACCGATCGACACAACTACACCCTCGACTGGCTGATCGGCTCGCTGGCGATGTTCTTCGGCGGCCGTGCCGCTGAGGAGATCATTTTCGGCAAGGGGGCGGTGACCACCGGGGCAGGGAACGACATCGAGCGCGCGACCGCATTGGCACGGCGCATGGTGACGCAATTCGGCATGAGCGACGTCATCGGGCTCATGGCGGTCGGCGAGCGCGAGCAGGAGGTCTTCCTCGGTCGCGATTTCGGCGCGCGTCGCGAGATCTCCGAACAGACCGCCCGGATGGTCGACGGCGAAGTAAAGCGGCTGATCGACGAAGCGTATGCCAAGGCGTTGTTGCTCCTCAATCAGAATCGCGACCTGCTCGAGCGGATTGCGCAGGCGCTGCTGGAGCGCGAGACGATCGACCGCGATGATCTCGAGCTGCTGAACAACAACCAGCCGCTCCCGCCGCGGGTCACGCCGCCGCCACCGCTGCCGCCCGCCCCGCCGGTGTCGCCGGTGCGGTCGGAGGCGACCGGCATGCGGACGCCGATTCTCGGGGCGCCACCGGCCGAACCCGCCGGCGCGTGATCGTCACCCCGCTCTCGGATCGCGCTCCCGCCGCGATCCGTGACGCCCTCCTGTCCCACGGATGGGAGGGCGAGGTCTGTCGGCTCACCGCCTCCGGCCTCGAAAGCTCCGCCTTCCATGTCACCGGCATTGCCTCGACGATGATCGAGGCGATGCTCCCCGTCGCCAACAAGCTCGGCCTCGAGATGGTCACCGGTGAGGATTGGATCATCCTCACCGGCGCCCGGTCGCGACTCGGCGCCTTTGCGCGGCCGTGGGTGCAACCCGAGGCGGTGCGCGATCTGGCCCACGCCATCGGGATGGCGATGCCGGCGGACCGTCCCGTCGAATGGCGGCACGCCCGCGGCGCGCTCTCGCTGGAGTCCCCGGTCTTGATGGGGATCCTCAACGTCACCCCCGATTCGTTCAGCGATGGCGGGACGGCGACCGACGAGGCCGCGGTCCTGCGCCGTGTCGACGCATTGCTGGCCGGTGGGGCGGGGGTCATCGACCTGGGTGGCGAATCGACGGCGCCCTTCGCGCCACCGGTGCCGCTCGACGTGGAGATGGCCAGGGTCCTTCCGGCGGTCATGGCGATCGTCCGGGAGCACCCCGACGTGCTCATTTCGGTGGACACCGTCAAGCACGAGGTGGCCCAGGCGGCACTCGACGCCGGGGCGGCGATCGTCAACGACGTCACCGCCGGGCGGCACGACGTGCAACTCTTGGAGGTCGCGGCGCGTCACAAGGCGGGTGTCGTCCTGTCGCATTCGCGTGGGGAGGTTGGGCGCCTCGCGAGTTACGACGCCGCGGAGTACGACGGTGACGTGGCCGGCGGCGTCACGCGGGAACTCGACGTGTCACGCGCCACCGCGCTTGCGGCCGGCATTGCCATGGAGGCCATCGTGCTCGACCCCGGATTCGGCTTTGCGAAGCATCCCGAGCAGAACATCGCCCTCCTCGATCAGGTGGCCGCCGTGGTCGCGCTCGGGTCGCCGGTGCTGATCGGCGCCTCGCGGAAGCGCTTCCTCGGCGAAGTGACCGGCCGTCCGCTCGACGATCGTGACCGTGCGACCGCCGCCGCCTGTGCCCTCTCGCTCGACCGTGGTGCCCGACTCTTCCGCGTGCACGACCCCGAGGCGACGCGTGATGCCCTGGCGGTTGCGGAGGCGCTATGGCGGAGCCGGCAGTGAATCGCCCACCGTATCGCTGGGCCGCGGCCGCATCGCTGGTCGTGCTGCTCGGCTACCTGGTTACGCTGGCGCCGTCGGTCACCTTCTGGGATGCCGGCGAATTCATTGCCGCCGCGAAGACCTTGGGTGTTCCGCATCCGCCTGGCACCCCGCTCTTCGTGATGGTGGCCCACGTCTGGGCGATGCTCTTGCCGGTTGGCGAGTACGCCTGGCGCCTCAACCTCCTCTCCGCCATCTGCAGTGCGATCGCCGCCGGCTGCTGGTTCCTCGTGGCGTACACGTCGGTCGCACGCGGAGAGGCGACGGATGCGAGCGGTTCGCCGATCGCCGCTCGCCGTTCGCCGCTGGCCCTCGGTGCCGGCTGGTCCGCGGCCCTCGTCACCGCCTTCTCCTTCACGATGTGGCAGAACTCCATCGAGACCGAGGTCTATGCCGTCGCGATGATGATCATCGCGCTCGCGGCGTGGACGGTGACGCGGTGGCGCGAGGCGCGCAGCAGTGGCCACGGTGCGCGGCTGTTGCTGGTGATCCTCTACCTCGGCGGCATCTCCATCGGCAACCACCTGCTCGGCCTGCTGGTCGGGCCGGCGTTGGTGGCGGCGTTGATGAGTGCGTCGTGGCTGGGGCCGCTGGCCGACCCGACCGCGCGCCGAGCGGAGCAGGCTCGCATCGCGGTGGTTGGCACGGTCTGGCTGCTCTTGATTGCGCTCGGCCTCGGCAGCACCACGCTCACGCTCGGCACCGCGGCACTGGTGGCGGTGGCCGGCGTCTGGGCCATCGGCCGAAAGCAGCTCGGCTTCGTGGCCATGGCGCTGCTGATCGTGGCGATCGGCGTGACGCCCTATCTCTTCATCTACTTCCGCGCCAAGCAGGGTCCGTGGATCAACGAGGCCGATGCCTCGACCTGGGACGCGCTTCTCGCCGTGATCCGGCGGGCGCAGTACCCCGTGCGGACTCCGCTCGACGATCCGACTGCCTATCATGGCCCCGAAAACACCGGACGCACGTTGACGATGCTGGGGTACCAGCTCGCCAACTACGCCCAGTACTTCGACTGGCAGTGGGCCCGGTCCCTCGGGGACATCGCCTTCGCGCCGTTCCGCCTGCTGATGACGCTCGTCTTTGCGTCGCTTGGAATGCGCGGTGCC
Organism: Gemmatimonadota bacterium; assembly: GCA_016720805.1. NCBI lineage: Bacteria > Pseudomonadati > Gemmatimonadota > Gemmatimonadota bacterium. Next base: position 1,051,662 of record JADKJZ010000014.1, read on the forward strand.
GTGGCGCAGCGTCGGGACGATCGGACCGGTTTCCACATGATGCTGATCCTCTTCCTGGTGACGGGATTGGGACTGCTGCTGTACATGAACTTCAAGCCGGGGCCGAGCATCGGGTGGGAGCAGTGGCCCGGGCTGGACGATCATGAGGTCCGTGACCGCGACTATTTCTTCGTGGCGAGCTTCGTGGCGTGGGCCTTCTGGGCGGCGCTCGGCATTGCCGACCTGGTGCGGGCCACGGCGGTGCGGTTGCCGCTGGCGCGCCGATCGATGGCCGTGGCGGTCTTCGGCCTCGCACTGCTGCCGGCGGTGCTCAACGCGCGGATGGCGACTCGGAAGCAGACGCCCGAGGCGACGCTGGCGCGCGACTTCTCCCATGCGTTGTTGCAGTCCGTGCCACCGGGAGGGATCCTCTTCACCTGGGGCGACAACGACACCTTCCCGCTCTGGTATGCGCAGGCGGTGGAGGGGGTGCGGCGTGATGTCACGATCGTCTGTCTCGCGCTGGCGGAGACGGAGTGGTACCAGCGGCAGTTGCGGAACTGGAAGGCAGGTCCACTCGACCGGGCCAACCTCGCCGCGGTGTGGCAGTCCGCGCCGGTGCCGGACCTCAACGGACCGATCCACACCATCTCCGACTCGACGATCAACGCCTTCTCGCCGTTCCTGGTGGACAAATCGCAGGCCATTCAGCTTCGCAACGGCCTGAGCATCGAACTGACCAAGGGCGATGCGGTCTATGCCAAGGACATGCTGCTGTTGCAGGTGCTGATCACCAACGCCGGGGTGCGGCCGATCGCGTGGTCGGTCACCACGGCGAACAAGCTTTACGGACTCGGGCCGCAGTTGGTGCAGCAGGGGTTGGCGATCGTGATGCCAACGGTACCGGTGACCGGCGCGGTGGGTGGCGATGCGGTCGGGCCTGGGAAGACGCCGATCGATCTGGCGACCACGACACGGCTCATCAACGAGACGTGGAAGTACGGCAAGCTGCTCGACGGCGGCACCGATCGTCTCGACGCCAACATCCGGGCGATGTCGGGGACGTGGGCGATTCCGTTCGTGCAGGCGGCGGTCGCGTCGGTGATGGTGGGTGATACCGCCGCGGCGATTCCGTTCCTGGAGACATCGCTGAAGATGGCCGACCAGCCTGGCGTGGCCGGCTTCCTGGCGCAGCTGAAGGGGCGGGGTGGGGCAGGGGTGGTGCCGAAGAAGTAGGCCGAGCCAGGGGACTGTGCACGCCACGTTCCGCGTGTCGTCACCCCCGGCTATCCTCCAGCATCCCCCCTCCGTCGAGCCCCGCATGCCTGGCCATGCCCTGTTCGCCCGCGCGGCTGTCCTCCCGTTCCTGCTCGCCAGCTCGGCGCTCCACGCCCAGTCTCCCGCCGATCGCCCTCGCATCGACTCGCTCTTCACCTATCTCGGCTCCGCCACCAGCGCCGCACCACCAGCGGCGTTCGACTGCCCCGGTGACGGCGCGTTGCAGCGGCTCTGCGATGCACTGATTTCCACCCGCCGCGCGGAACTCCTGACCGACAAGGGCGAGGCCACCAAGGCGCGCGACCTGCTGGAGCGCGTGGTCGGGGAGCGCCCCCAGTGGCCGGTGGCCTGGTACGGCCTCGGCGTGGCACGGCTGCAGGTAGCGCGCACCGGCGGCCTCTCGCGAAGCGGGGCGCTGCATCCGGTGGGCGTGAGCAACGAGGCCGGGGCAGGGTATGCGCTCGTTCGGGCACTGGAACTGGACTCGACGTTCGTGCTGGCGGCCGAAGCGCTCGCGATGGCGTCGGTACCGCGGGAAGGGGCGTCAAGGGTCGGCGAACGGCTCGCGATGCTCGAACGCGTGGAACGCCTGCTGAGTCCCGCGGGCCGATACCAGGCTGGTATCGTGGCGGTCACGGCCAAGAACGGCCCGGCGGCGGTGCGCTTCCTCACGCCGATCCAGGGGACCGCCGGCCAACCCAATGGCCTCGCTGCAATCGTGCTGGCACGTGCCCACTACCAGGCTGGTAACCCGCAAGCCGGGCGCGCGGCGCTGCTGGCCGGGGCAGCCGATCCGAGTCCCGCAGCGCGTGCCGCCTACCGAAAGGAGCTCGCGTGGGTCGCCGAGCCGAGCGAGCTGGCGGCGTGGGATTCACTGCCACCTGCGCAGGCCTCGGCGTGGCTCGGCGACTTCTGGGCACGGCGTGACGTGCGCGATGCCCGCCCCGACGGTGCTCGACTGATTGAACACTATGCGCGGATGGAATACGCCTTCGAGGTCTTCCAGCGCGTCGTGCCGCAAGTCGGCGTGCAGAAGAACGCCGGGATGGCGTTCGCGATGGACTACGAGGTGGATGATCAGATGATGCGTGCGGCGGTCATGGCAGTCGGGCTGAGGGAGGAGGCCGATATCGGGGTGCAGCGCCTTGCCACGGACGCGCTTGGGATGGGGCCGAATTCCCCGTTCCATGCGTTTCGAACCACCCAGACGCTCATCGATGATCGCGGCGTGATCTGGATTCGGCATGGCAAGCCGACCAAGATCGCGCGAACCGCGGACGGGGTCGCCCTCGAAGCGTGGCGCTACGACCGCCCTGAGGGGTCGCTCGTCCTGCAGTTTCGGGAGGAGAACTTCGACGGGCAGGCGGGGGCATCAGTCCTCGTCCCGTCACTGGTGACGGCGAACCCCTTGCAGCGGGATCAACTGTGCGCCATCGATCAATCGCTGTGCACGGTCAACGCCGACCCTCGGAGCGGCATGGCGCTCATGTGCGGGGGCGCGCCGTGTGATCCGACGCAGAACCCGTCGCTGGAACGCTTCCGCAGTGACGCCAAGCTCAATTCCACCGCTCGAATCCAGCGTCTCAATCGCAACGGCCTCGACGCGATCACCGAAGCGACGACCACGGACGACAACGCGCGGCCATTTGCCCGCGCGTTCGCTCCCACCGTGCAGGTCTACGGCCTCGACCGCGCCAGCGGCGGGGCGGGGCGTGCGGTTGTTGCCTTCGCCGTTCCCGGGACCCAGCTCGAATACACCACGCCGCCCGAGGCCGGTGGCCGCGCCGTCTATCCGCTGCGCGTCGAGGTGATGCTCTCGCGCCGGAGCGACGGCACGCGCTTCGATCTCGACACGCTGCGCCGATTTGCCACGGCGGCCCCGCTCGCCGGCGAGCAGTACCTCACCGGCCTGGTCGAGCTGCCGGTCGCGCCGGGGCGCTACGTCGCCACGGTGGTGCTGAGTCAGGGCGATCTCGGCTCGATCGCACGCCTCGGCGAAGTCGTCATCCCGGCCGCTCGCGCCGGATTGAGCGTCTCCGACATCGTCCTTGGCCGCGAGGGGAGCGGGGTGCGCTGGCAGTCGGGGGCGACGGCGGTGCCGCTGCATCCGTTGAACGCCTACCCGAAGGGTGGGACGGCCGAGGTGTACTACCAGTTGGCGGGGCTGAAGAGTGGCGCACGCTACGCCACCCGACTGGAACTCTTCGGCGCCGAGGACGATGCCAAGAAGCCGGCACGGCTCTCGATCGACTTCGAGAGCACAGCCACCGACACGCGGGCGGAGGTGTCCAGGTCCCTTGGGCTCCAGAACCTGGCGCCGGGGCGCTATCGGGTGCGGCTGACGGTGCGGGGTGGTGAGCAGTCGGCATCGGCACTCGCGTGGCTCACGGTGACAAAGTGAGCCGGGGCAGTCCTGCTACCTGGTGCCCCTGACCCGCTCCCACCGTTCCTTCGCCTGCTTCACGCGCACATGCGTCGAGTCGAGCTCGCGCGCCATCCCCTCGTAGCCTGAGCGCAGCAGCCTCTCCGCCTCCGCATGGAAGGCGGGGCCGCGCCGCGCGAGGATGTCACCGACCATGCTCTCCCCTTGGGCGATGGCCCAGTGCGTCGGCGGGAACGCGGCGCGCCGGAGTCGCAGCCCCTCGCGAGCGGTGCGCGTCCCGCGTGCCGGATCGCCGAGTTCGGCCTGGCACCATCCCAGAAAAAGGAGCGCGGTGTTGAGCGAGGCATCGCGCTCGCTCAGCCCCTTCCCGCGCAGCGCCACGATCCCCTCGGCCGGCGCAATTGCTTCGGCGCACCGTCCCGCATCGGCGAGGATGTTGATTCGCATCCGCACCGCTGCCAGTGTCCCCGGATTGTCCGCCCCGAGCGTCGCCGTGTAGATCGCGATTGCCCGCTGCACCACGCTGTCGGCCTCGGCGTATTTGCCCTGGAAGAGCAGCGCCCCGGCGAGCGGCTGCAAGGCGTTGCCGACCCGCACATCGCCCGGCCCACGCGTCCGCGTGAAGATCGCCGCCGCCTCACGCAGTCGCGGCTCGGCCTCCACATACCGACCGAGCGTCGCGAGCGCCGTGGCGTAGTTGGTCAGCGCCACGGCCGAGCCGACGTCGGGCCGGAGCGCGGCGATCCGGTCGGCAACCTTGGCGTACACCTCCGCCGCCTCGGCGACACGGCCCTGCTCCGAGATCGAGTTCGCGAGGTTGTTCATCCCGCGGTAGATCTCGATCGAGTCGATCCCGGGCACCTTCCCGTACATCACCAGCGAACGCCGATAGAGCGACTCGGCGCGCTCCGGCGATCCGACCTCCGTCTCCAGCCCAGCGAGGTTGTAGAGCCCGTCGGCCCGCTCGCGCAGCGACACCTGCTCGCCGAGCGAATCCTGCAGCCTGACCGCGTCAAGCATCAGCGGGCGTGCGCGCTCGTACAGCCCCATGTCGATCAGCGTCGACGCCAGCGTGTTCTTGATCGCGGCCCGCAGGTCGGGTGCGCTCGCGAACGACGAGTCGATCCGCGGAATCACCAGGTCGATCGCCTCGACCACCGTCGTCCCCTTGCCCGACTCCTGCGGCTTCGCGGCCGAGAGGACGTCGCGGAAGAACTGCGTCACCTGCGCGGTGCGCTGCTGCTCGAAGACGGCGCGGTCCCGCTCGGCGCGCGCCACCTGCGCCTGCCGCAGCGAGACTACGGTGCCGCCAATGAGCGCCACCACAGCCAGCGCAGCGGCGGCCACCGCCATCCGGTTGCGCCGCGCGAACTTCCCCAGCCTGTAGCCGATCGTGTCCGGCTGTGCGAGCACCGGCAGGCCGCCGAGATAGCGCTGCAGGTCGTCGCCGAGTTGCTGCGCCGTCCGGTACCGGCGCTCCGCCTCGGGACGCAACGCCATGAGGACGATCGAGTCGACGTCGCCGGCGAGTGACCGACGGAGCCGGGCGGCCGTGTCCTGCTCGCTGACCGCCGACTCCGCCGTCACCGCGCGGCTCGGTGCCGTTGGCACGCCGCGCTCGACCAGGGCACCGCGCGCCGTGGGCGCGAAGGGCCGCACGCCGGTCACCAGTTCGTAGAGCACCACGCCGAGCGAGTAGATGTCGCTGGCCGTGGTGACTTCGCCGCCGAGGAGCTGCTCTGGCGAGGCATACGCCACCGTCATCGGCGTGACGCCGGTGTGCGTCAGGTCGTCCCCACCCAGCTGGGTCGGATCGGCGAGCTTGGCAATGCCGAAGTCGAGCAGCTTGACGGTGCCATCCTCGGCGACGAGGATGTTGCCCGGCTTGAGGTCGCGATGGATGACGAGGTGCTCGTGGGCGTACTGCACCGCGGCGCAGACCTGGCGAAAGAGCGCCAGCCGGTCGCGGAGCCCGAGATGACGGGCCGTGCACCACTGGTCGATCGGCTGCCCCTCGACGTACTCCATGATGAAGTACGGCTCGCCCTCCGCCGTGACGCCGCCGTCGAGCAGCGCGGCGATGTTCCGGTGTTCGAGGCGTGCCAACAGCTGCCGCTCGCGCTGGAAGCGGGCGAGCGCCTGCGTCCGGTCGCCGAGCAGGGAGACCATCTTGATCGCGACGCGCTTGCGGTACTGGTCGTCGGCGCGGTGCGCCTCGTACACCGTTCCCATCCCGCCCTGACCGATCTCCCGCAGCAACTCGTACTGCCCGACCCGTCGGCCCATCGTCGGCACCGTGTCACGGGCGTCAGTCAGTGGCATCGAGGCCGCCTGCTCGAATCGTTCGCCGACGTCGTCGGCCGATGCGAGCAGGGAGGAGATCTCAGCGTGGAGCGGAGCGTCGTGCGCCAGCGCCGCCAGACGCGTGGCGCGCTCGGCGGCCGGGAGGTCGATCAATTCTGCAAAGAGTGCGGAAATCTCGCCCCAGCGATCCGCCGGCAGCGCCACCCTCAGGCCGCCTGCAGTTCGCGGTGCAGCCAGGCGCGGGCCAAGGTCCAGTCACGCTTCACGGTGGCGGGAGAGATGCCGAGGACGTCCGCGCTCTCCTCGATCGAGAGCCCCACGAAGTAGCGGAGCTCGACGATTTTCGCCTGGCGCGCGTCGAGGGCGGCGAGGCGGTTGAGGGCCTCGTCGACGGCCACCACTTCTTCACTCGGCGCGCCATCGGCCAGATCGACCTGCGAGTCGAGGGTCACCTGATGCTTGGCACCGCGCTTCTGCGCATTCCGGCGGCGGGCGTGTTCCACCAGGATCCGGCGCATCGCCTGGGCGGCGATGCCGAAGAAGTGGGCGCGGTTCTCCCAGGTCGGCGTGGTGCCGCCGGTCAGCCGGAGGAACGCCTCATGGACGAGCGCGGTGGCCCCCAGGGTGTGGTCGTCCCGTTCCAGCCGGAGCTGTCCGGCGGCCATCCGCTTCAGCTCGTCGTACACCACGGGGAGCAGTGCCGACAGGGCGTCGGGACTGCCGCTCGAGGCGGCGGCGAGGAGGGTGGTCACGTCGGAACGGGCAGCGTCCATCGGTCCGTGGGGTTGGGAGGGATACCGGATACTCCCCCGGCACGGGGGTGGCGTCAAGGTGGGGGGCGGGACGGGCTTGGCCACCCCCCTCCGGCTATATTTCCCAGTTATGCCAGAACCGGGCCTCACGGGCCGAATCGCCGCCATACGGGGCGTGATCGCCGAGCAGCAGCAGGCCGCCGGCTGGACCCACCCGGTGCGGATAGTGGCGGTGACCAAGACGCACGGTCCGGAGACCATCCGGGCCGCCGCGGCCGCCGGATTGGACGCCGTCGGCGAGAACCGGGTCCAGGAGGCCCTCCCCAAGATGGAGGCGACCGCCGACCTCACCGTCGAGTGGCACCTGATCGGGGGACTCCAGCGGAACAAGGCGCGGCAGGCGGTCGGGAAGTTCGCGCTGATCCACTCCGTGGACCGCGCCGACCTGGCCGCCGAGCTCGACCGCCGCGCCGAGTCAGGCGCCGTGCAGCCGGTCCTGGTGCAGGTGAACTGTTCCGCCGAGCCGCAGAAGGGCGGGGTGGAACCGGCCGACCTCGCAGCGCTGCTCGACGCGATGCGCGCAATGCCGCGCCTCCGGGTCGATGGCCTGATGACGATGGCCGAGTTCACCGACGACGAAACCGTGCAGCGACGGACCTTTGCCCTGCTGCGCACGCTGCGAGACCAGATGCAGGCCGAGGGTCACCGGCTCCCCGAGTTGTCGATGGGGATGTCGGGGGACTACCCGGCCGCCGTGGCAGAGGGAGCAACGATGCTTCGCCTCGGATCGATTCTTTTCGGGCCTCGGCCCCAACCCTGACCGACGACCACGTGAGCGCTGACGAAACACCCTCGACCAATCCCACCGCCGCCCGCCACCCTGCGTGGCCGGACGGTGGCGCCGACGCGCTCGAGCGCGATCTCCTCGCGCGCTGGGAATCGGAGGGGCTCTTCCAGCAGGTGCAGGCCGCGACCGCCGATGGCGAAGGCTTCGTATTCTTCGAGGGTCCGCCGACCGCCAATGGTCGCCCCGGCATTCACCACGTCTTCTCGCGCACGATCAAGGACCTGATCTGCCGCTACCAGGCGATGCAGGGGAAGCGCGTCACGCGGATCGCCGGCTGGGACACGCACGGCCTCCCGGTCGAGCTCGAGGTCGAGAAGCAACTCGGCTTTGCCGGCAAGAAGGACATCGAAGCGTATGGCGTCGCCGAGTTCTCGAAGAAGTGCCTCGAGAGCGTCTTCACCTATCGTGACGAATGGGTGCAGCTCTCGAACCGCACCGGTTACTGGCTCGATTACGACAACGCCTACGTGACCTGCACGAAGGAGTATGTCGAGTCGGTCTGGTGGTTGCTGCAGCGGCTCTTCCAGAAGGAGCTGCTCTACCGCGGCCATCGCGTCTCGCCGTACTGCCCGCGCTGCGGCACGGTGCTGTCGTCGCACGAACTCGCGCTGGGCTACGCCGAGGTGAAGGACAAGTCGGTGTACGTCACCTTCCCGCTGAGCGATGGCTCGGGGCGCGAGCTCGTCGTCTGGACCACCACGCCGTGGACGTTGCCGAGCAACGTGGCGGTCGCGGTGAATCCGGAGCTGGAGTACGCGGAGTTCACGTCGCCGGCGCATCCGGGGCGGACCTTCGTGCTCGCGGCGTCGCGTGCGGCCAAGGCAGCAGAGCTGCTGGGCGAGGGCACCACGATGGGCGCCAGTGTGCCGGGGGCGCAACTCGCCGGGCTCCGCTACGCGCGGCCGTTCGACATCGTGACGATGCCGGCCGACGGGGCGCATTCCATTGTGGTGACGGGCGCGTTCGTCACCGCCGATGACGGCTCGGGCCTGGTGCACATGGCGCCCGCCTTCGGCGCGGACGACTACGCCGCGGGCCGCGAGCATGGCCTCGCCCTGGTGCGGCCCGTTGCGGGCGACGGCACCTTCGTCGGCACGTCGTGGCCGGAGCTGAATGGCAAGCTCGTGACGGCCGACGACACCAACGAGATGCTGATCCGGAAGCTCAAGGAGCTCGGCCGGCATCTCAAGACTGAGCAGTACATCCACAGCTATCCGCACTGCTGGCGCTGCCACAGCAAGCTGATCTACTACGCCCGCGAGTCGTGGTTCGTGCGGACGTCGTCGGTCAAGGCGCGGATGCAGGAGCTGAACGCCGGGATCGCGTGGCACCCGCCCGAAGTCGGCACCGGACGGTTCGGCGAATGGCTCGGCAACAACGTCGACTGGGCGCTGTCACGCAAGCGCTACTGGGGCACGCCGCTGCCGATCTGGGTCAGCGACCGCGACCCGGAGTATGTCGAGGTGATCGGCTCCTATGCGGAGCTCAAGGAGAAGGCCGGCTTCACGCCGACCGGCGACCTCGACGTGCACAAGCCGTGGGTTGACGAGATCACCTGGCCCGCGCCGGGCGGTGGCACCATGCGCCGCGTGCCGGAAGTGATCGACACCTGGTTCGACTCGGGGTCGATGCCGTACGCGCAGTGGCACTATCCGTTCGAGAACGTCGACCAGTTCGAGCGGCACTTCCCGGCCGACTACATCTGCGAGGGGATCGACCAGACGCGCGGCTGGTTCTACTCGCTGCTGGCGATCGGCACGGCGGCGTTCGATGCCGCACCGTATCGCAATGTCATCGTGAACGAGCTGGTGCTCGACGCCAGCGGCCAGAAGATGTCGAAGAGCAAGGGCAACGTCGTCGATCCGTGGAAGCTGGTCGAGAAGCACGGCGCCGATGCGGCGCGTCTCTACATGGTGCTCTCGAGTCAGGTCTGGCAGCCGAAGCGCTTCGACGAGCGGCAACTCGTCGAGACCGCAGGTGGCTTCCTCAACACGCTGCGCGCGTCGTACCACTTCTTCTCGCTGTACGCCGGCCCCGATGGCGCGGCGGCCCCGGCCGCGGCGGACCGTCCCCTCGCCGATCGCTGGCTGCTGGGGCGTCTCGACGCCACGGTGGCGGCGGTGCGGGCGGCGTTCGATGGCTACGACGTGACCACTGGTGTGCGCGCGCTGACCGAGTTCGTCGTCGACGATCTGTCGAACTGGTGGGTGCGGCTCAATCGTGGTCGCTTCTGGGCGCCCGGCCGCGAGGCCGATCCGTCGGCGGTGGCCACCATGCGCGAGGCGCTCGTCTCGGTGTCGCGCCTGCTCGCCCCGGCGGCGCCGTTCGCCAGCGACTGGCTCCACCGGGCGATGACGGGAACCTCGGTGCACCTGGCGCCGTTCCCGGTGGATGCTGGCCGCCTGGACCCGGCGCTCGATCGGGCCATGGACGGCATCCGGCGCCTGGCCTCGCTCGGCCGTGCGGCGCGCGAGACGGCATCGCTTCGGGTCCGGCAGCCGCTCGCCACGATCCGCGTGGCCGTCCCGGTCGAGGTGCGCGGCGCCGACTTCGACGCGTTGATTCCGCTGCTGCAGGGCGAGACCAACGTCAAGCGTGTCGAGATCGTGACGTCGGACGCCGATCTTGTCCGTCTGCGCGGCAAGCCGAACTTCCGGACCCTCGGCAAGCGCTTCGGCGCCGAGGTGAAGGGGGTCGCCGCGTCGGTGGCGTTGCTCACGGCCGAGCAGCTCCGCGCACTGGAGCAGGGCGAGAGCGTGACTGCCGATTACCTGCTCCTCCCCGAGGACGTGACCATCGAACGGGAAGTGGTCACCGATTGGCCCGTGGCGAGCGCGGGGCCGTTCGTGGTCGCGCTCGATCCGGTGGTGACGCCGGCGCTGGCCCAGGAAGGGCTCGCGCGCGAGTTGGTGAGCCGTGTCCAGCGGCTCCGGAAGGATGCCGGCTTTGCGGTGAGCGCGCGCATTGCGCTCTCGTTGACGGGAGATGCCGCATTGCTTGACGCGGCGCGGGTGCATCAGGAATACATCGCCGGCGAGACGCTGGCGCGCGAGTTCACGATCGGGGAGGCCGCGACGGAGCCTGATCGGCAGGAGGCATTCGAAGTCGAAGGACACGCTGGCGCACTCGCGGTACGCCAGCTCGGGAACGGTCGGACCCCTTCCGGCCCTGCACAGGTGAACGCATCGTGACCAAGACCCAGCTCAAGCATCTCGAGGGGCGGCTCCTGGAGGAGCGCGCGCGCGTCATGAAGGAACTCGGCTACTACGACGAGCAGTTCAACAACACGCTGCAGGGCGCCGACGGCGACCTCTCGTCGTATTCGCTCCACATGGCCGATCAGGGCACCGATGCCATGGAACGCGAGAAGCAGTTCCTGATGGCCTCCAAGGAAGGCCGCTACCTGTGGCACCTCAACGAGGCGCTCCGCCGGCTGTACAACAGCCCCGCGAATTTCGGCAAGTGCCATCAGTGCGGCGCGCTGATCGACTTCGAGCGGCTCGACGCGCTGCCCCACGCCCGGCTCTGCATCTCCTGCAAGGAGAAGGAAGAGGATGCCAAGAAGCGCTGATCGCCGGGTCCCGTTCTGGGGCGTGCTCGCCGTCACCGTGCTGCTCGACCGGATCACCAAGATGATCGCGGAGAGCCGTCTGGTGTGGGGCGACGCGCCCATCCCGGTCATCGGGGACTTCACCCGGTGGCGGCTGGTGTACAACACCGGCGCCGCCTTCGGCCTCCACCTCGGCAGTTACTCGCGCTGGGCCTTCATGCTGATCGCCTGCGTGGCCGTCGTCGTGCTGTACAAAATGTGGCGGGAGGCCGACGTGGCCGACCGCTTTCGTCAGCTCGCCCTCGCCTTCGTGGCGGGCGGCGCCGTCGGCAACCTCATCGACCGGGTCCTCTCGGCACGCGGGGTCGTCGACTTCATCGACATGGGGATCGGCGAAGGCTTGCGCTGGCCGACCTACAATGTCGCCGACATCGCTGTCACCTGCGGGGCGCTCGCCCTCGCGATTTCTCTCTGGCGCGAGGATGCGCGGCGCGCTCCCGCGCCGACCGCCTAGGCGGTCAGGCCCGGTCGTGGAATTCTCCGTCGTCCCAGTGCAGGCAGAGCGGCTCGACCGCTATCTCGCCGATCAGTTGCAACTCTCGCGCACCGTGGCAGCGCGCATAGTCGCCGCCGGCCACATTCGCTGCGGCGCCAAGGTGCTCCGCGCATCGCACCTCCTGGCGCGCGGCGACGTCGTCACCGTCGACATTCCCGAGACCGAGGAACCGCGGCGGATCACGCCGAATCCGATCGAGCTGACGGTCATCCACGAAGACGAGGACCTCGCCGTCATCGACAAGCCGGCGGGCCTCGTCGTGCATCCTGCCCCCGGGCACTGGGATGACACGCTGGTGAACGCCCTTGTGGCCCGGGGCACCACGCTCGCCGGTGGTGCCGAGGGGCGGCCCGGCATCGTGCACCGGCTCGACCGCGACACCAGTGGACTGCTGATTGTTTCCAAGACGGACCTGGCACACCGTCGACTCGGGCAGATGATTGCCGCTCGGCGCGTCTCGCGGGTGTACGCCGCCATGGTCTGGGGCCACCTCGACGAGGAGAAGGTGATCATCGAGGCGCCGCTGGCACGGCACCCGAAGGACCGGAAGCGGATGTCGATCCAGGCCGATGGGCGGGCCGCGCGGACCGACGCCTTCCCGATCGTCCGGCTCGGGCCGGTCTCGATTGTCCGGCTCGAGCTGCACACCGGCCGAACTCACCAGATCCGCGTCCACCTCGAGTCGATCGGGCACCCCATCGTGGGCGACCCGGTCTACCCCGGCGGTGGCGCCAAGCGAATCACCGGGGTGGGGAAGGCCAAGGCGAAGGAACTCGAAGCCCTGGCCCCCCGGCAGGCACTTCACGCCGCCCTTCTCGCGTTCCGCCACCCGAGCAGCGGGGTGCCGCTGGAGCTGCGTTCGGCCTGGCCCGCTGACCTCTGGCCCCTGCTGCAGGCCGCCGGCGCCGGGGACCTGACGATGCCGCGGGAAGAGGTCCTGGACGCGATTGGCTTCTTCGGGTCGGATGGCTGAGCGGGCGGGGGTAGGCGGGCTGGTTGTCCGGGTCGCCGGCACCCGCTGGTTCATCCCGGTCACCGGCGTGATCGAGGTCCTCCGCGAGGCGGTCGTGGCGCGGGTCCCGGGCACCCCGCCGGCCGTCCGGGGGATGGTCAATCACCGCGGCCGGGTGCTGACCGTGGCCGACCCTATCCGGGCATTGGGGCTGTCGGGCGATACTGGGGGAGAGGTCGACGTGGTCGTCGTGGACGCCGGGGGACACCGCTTTGCGGTGGCCGTCGACGGGGTCGTGGAGCTGGCCGCCGAGCCGCGCACGGGCCTTGCAACGTTGGACCTCGACCAGGTCGCGACCGCGATCTTTGCCTGACCCTTCAGCCGGAGGCCAGCGTGGCCCATCGGGTGCTCATCTGCGACGACGCGATCTTCATGCGAACCATGATCGCCGACATTCTCACCGGGGCCGGCTATGACGTCGTCGGCGAGGCCGAAAGCGGCTTGCAGGCCGTCGAGCGGTACAAGGCGCTCCTCCCCGACATCGTGACCATGGACATCGTCATGCCGGACATGGGCGGAATCGACGCCGTCCGGGCGATCGTCACGGCCCACCCCGACGCCAAGATCCTGATGTGCTCCGCCATGGGGCAGCAGGCGCTCGTGGTCGAGGCGATTCAGGCCGGCGCCAAGGACTTCGTCGTCAAGCCGTTCCAGCCGGCCCGCGTCCTCGAGGCCGTCCAGCGCGTTATGGCGGGATGACCGAGGCGCGGCGGGCGCGGTACGTCGCGCTCTTCGCGGCGGAGTCGCGCTCGCTGCTGGCCGGCGCGCGCCGCGCCCTCGCGGCCTGGCTCGACGCCCCCGCCGAGCGCGCCCCGGCCGACGAAGTCTTCCGCACGCTTCACACCATCAAAGGAATGGCCGCCTCGCTCGAATACGAGGCGATCGCCGAACTGGCGCACACCACGGAGAGCGCGCTGGTCGCCGTGCGCGACAGCGGGGACCCGGCGGACCGGACCTGGCTTCGTGACCTCGAGGCGACCCTCGACCAGATCGCCCTCGGCTGCGAAGCCGCCGCCGCGGCCGAAGGGGAGGCTGCACCGGGCGAACAGGCCGCCGCACCGGCCCGCATCGTCCGCGTCGACCTCGATCGCCTCGACGCGCTGTTCGAGGACCTCGGCGGGTTGGTGACCGCTCGGCAGGAACTCGAACGCCACGCCGAGCGGGACACCCTCTCGCCGGTGGCTCGTGCGGCGCAGGTGATGGCGCGCCGCCTCGACACGCTCCAGGACCGGATTCTCCATGTTCGCCTCGCCCCCTTGAGCGAGGTGTTCGAGCGAATTCCGCCGATCGTGCGCGACCTTGCCCGGCAGCTTGGCAAGGAGGTGACGGTGCAGGTGCAGGGCGAGGCGCTGGAGGTGGACCGGGCCGTGCTCGATCAACTGGCCGAACCGCTGATCCACCTGCTGCGAAACGCCGTGGACCACGGCCTCGAGTCGCCGGACGTGCGCCGCGCGCTCGGCAAGCGCCCCGCCGGGTCGGTGACGCTCAAGGCACGCCGTGACCGGGATTCGGTGGTGCTCGAACTGAGCGATGATGGCCGCGGTATCGATCGAGCGGCCGTCGCCGCGCGGGCGGTGGCGCAGGGGATTCTCGAATCCGATGCTTCGCTCAATGACGACGGCTTGCTCGCCGTGCTGGCGCGCCCCGGCTTCAGCACCGCCGCCTCGGTGACGGATGTCTCCGGCCGCGGCGTCGGGCTCGATGTCGTGGCGTCTCGATTGCATGACCTCGGCGCATCGCTATCGCTCACCACGGTGCCCGGGCGGGGAACGACCTTCGTGGTGCGGTTGCCGACCCGGCTCGGCATTGTCCGTGCGCTGGTCGCCTCGATCGGTGAGGAGCGGTACGTGATGCCGCTGACGCACGTCGCCGAGTTCCTGCCATGGGAGCCGGAGGCGGTGCAACACGTTGATGGCCGGGCGGTCATCGAGTTGCGCGGCGAGCTGATCCCGGTGCTCGACCTGCGGCGCTTGCTGCTCTATCGCGGCGAGGCGCCGCCGGCTCGACGTCCGGCGCTGGTGTTCGAAGCCAACGGGCAGCGGGTCGCCCTCCTGGCCGATGCGATTCACGGCCAGGTCGATGCCGTGGTGCAGCCGCTGGATCGACCGCGCGGGATGCCACGGTGGATCACCGGCGCCACGGTCCTCGACAACGGGCGACCGGCGTTGCTGCTCGACCTGGCCAGCGTAGTGTAGGAATCGATGATCGATGATCGATGATCGATCATCGATTTGTCCGACTCTCCTTGGAGCGCAGATGACGAATCCCAATGACCTCGACACTCTCCGGCGCGATGGGCTGCGCGAGGTGGCCACGATCGGCGCGGGGCATGCCGCGACGGCGTTGTCGCAGCTCACCGATCGGCGGATCATGATCTCGGTGCCGCAAGTGCGGCGCGTGAACTTCGGCGAAGTGCCGGCGATGGTGTCGCTCTTTGGCGACCATGTCGCCGTGGTGGCGATGCGGATGCTGGGCGACCTCACCGGGCGCTCGCTGCTGGTCTTCGGCGAGGCCGATGCGACGCGACTCTGCGACTTGATCCTCCGCCGTCCGATCGGTCCGCAACGCGCCCTCGGCGAACTCGAGCAGTCCGGGCTCAAGGAGGTCGGCAACATCGTCTGCTCGGCCTACCTGACCGCGCTGTCGAACTTCATGGGGATGATGCTGCTCCCCTCCGTGCCCTCGTTGACGATCGGTCGGACTGCCGACGCCATCGCGGCGACCGTCGATCCGAACGAGTCGCGATCGGACCTGGTCTTCTGTGTCGACACAGCCTTCCGCGCGGAAGGCGCGGAGGCGCCGCTGACCGGTGCGTTTCTGTTGATGCCTGACCAGGCCTCGATCCAGGCGATCCTCGAGGCGATCCGGCTCGACTGAGATGGCCACCCCCGAGGGTCCGGAAGCGGCGCGCATCGCGGCGCTGCGCCGACGCCTCGGCGCGGCCTCTCCCGCGACGCTCACCAACTTCGCCTGGTTTGCGGCCCGTCGCGGCAGCCACGCGGCGGCGATCGAGGCCGTGCGGGAGGCCGTGGCGCAACCCGGCGCACCACGTGCGGCGTGGCAGACGCTCGAACGGCTGGTCACGGGCCGGAACGATGGGCTCCTCCTCGCCCCGGCCAGCGCGACCCGGCACCCGCCGGTCGACATCTCCGGCGGGGCATCGGCATTGGCGGCCGCCGTCGCGGCGCACCGCGAAGGCGCCCTCGCCGTCGCGGAGACCTGCTACCTCGCCGCCGTCTCCGTCTCGCATCTCGCGGCGGCCGCGTCCGACGGGCTGGCGGTGCTCCACGAACAACGCCACGAGCAGGACGCCGCGACCAGTGCGTGGCACCGTGCCATCGCGGGCGGTGCCCCGTGGGCCACGCACAATCATGCGCTTGCCCTCTTGCGGCGCGGCGACGTGCCAGCCGCGCGTCGCGCGATCGCGCAGGCGTTGACGGCAAGTGCACCCACGGCGGCGCTGTATGCCCTCGCGGGCTACGCGGCACTCCTCGACGGTGCGGCCGCCGATGCCCTGCAGTCGCTTGAAGTCGCCGTGGAACTCGAGCACGATCTGGCCCGCGCGCACTTCACCCTCGGCCTCGCGCATGACAGGCTCGGTCACCCCGCGGCCGCGCTCGCCGCGACGCGTCGTGGGCTGCTGCTCTCGCCGTGGTACCTGCCGCAGGTATGGCTGTTGACGCCGGTGCCCGGCAGTCTCCCGGTCGAGCTCCCGGCGGGGAGCGAGCGTCCCGGCGCGTCCGACGGCACCGACGAGGTGCTGCTGGCGCTTGGTCGTTCACTGCTCGAGACCGGACATCTGGGCGAATCGCTCGCCGTCTTCGATCAAGTGCTGGTGCGCGATCCGGCACAACCCGCGGCCCTCTTCCACCGCGGCGTCGTGCTGGCCAAGCTGCGCCGATACGATGAAGCGCTGGCGGACTGGGAGGCGGTGGACCGCACCGATCCGGAGAGCCCGCTCGGCGCGATGTCTCGCCGCCACGCCCGTTCCGCACGTCAACTCGCCGCGCTCTTTGCCGCGCGGGCGGGCTGACCGATGCACGGGCCACTGCACGAGATCGGGTTGGTCGAGGTGCTGCAACTGCTGGGACGCGGCGCGCGGCACGGGACCTTGCAGGTGGTCGGACTGGATCCGGCGGCACCGCGCACGGTCAGGTTGTGCGCCGGCAGGGTCGTCTCGGTCGAACCCGACGCGGGCGAGGCGGCCGTCGAACGAGCCCTGGTGGCACGCCACCTCTCGATCACCGATGCGATCCGACCCGACCTCGCAGCCGAGTCGCGCGACGCGATGCGGCAAGAACTCGCGATGCGGACCCTTGCGGCGATGCTGCACTGGACGCGGGGGCGATTCGACTTCGCCGAGGAGCCGGTCCGCGACGGACCGCTCGACATCGCGGTCGACACCATCCTGCTGGAATTGGTCGGGCGGGAGTCGCAGCGGGTGGAATTGGCGGCCCTTCTCGACGACTTCCACGCCATTCCGGTCTTTGTGGCGGATGATCGGCTCGCGCTGGGAACGCCACCGGAGCTCGATCCGCTTGATTGGCGGATCCTCGATGCGGTGGATGGACGCCGGGACGTCAGTGCCATCGCCGGAACCCTCGACGAGCCGCTGGAAACCGTTGGTGATCGCGTCCGGGCACTGCAGGGGGCCACTATACTTGAACTGGCGGCGGCACCGGCCAACGACGCCTTGGCGGCGCGCGCCGCCATCGAGGCGGGCCGCTACGACGACGCGGTCGCGCTGTTGGAACAGCGGGTCGGCAGTGTCCGCTCCGATCGCGAGGCGTGGCGGTTGCTAGGCCTCGCTGAAGTCGGGGCAGGGCGGTTCGACCGCGCCATCCGCGCGTGGGAAGCTTGGCAACAGGCCGACCCGACATTGGCGCAGGAAGCCGGGGCCCTGATCGCCGCCGCACGCACCATGCTGGAGGCATTGCACGACCATCGTGAGTGATTCGTTCTCCCCTTCGTCGACGCCTGTGGGCGCGCCGTCGTTCCTCGACCTCGGGGAACGGTTGCGGCAGCATGGGCAACTCGACGCGGCCGCGACCGTCACGATGAACGGGCTGCGTCAATGGCCGACCCTCGCCGCCGGCCATGACTTGCTCGGTCGCATCGAGGCCGATCGGGGCGATGACCGCGCCGCCGCCGAGGCGTGGGGCGCCGCACTCGCCTGCGAGCCCGGTCACCTGGGCGCGCTCAAGGGGCTCGCCTTCCTCGCCTTCCGCGGCCACGACTTCGCGGCTGCCGAGCGGCATCTCGAATTGGCCGTGGCCCGCGCGCCGCACGATGCCGCGTTGCTCGGCGCGCTCGACCGGGTGCGCAGTCGTCGCCCGTCTGGGCCCGCGGATGAACCAGTTCGACTCGATGATCCGGCCAGTGGACTGCTTCTCTGCGACGCCGACGGGATGCGACTGAGTGGAGGCGTTGGTCCCGAGCGCAATGACGACGCCGCGGATGCGGCGGCGGCGGAGACGGCCGGGTTGCTCCGTGAAGCGACCCGCAGCGCGCGGCTTCTCGGCCTCGGCGGCGTCAAGCATCTGGTCGTCGAGTGTGCCGACGCTCGCCTCGCGGTGGTCCCGGTCGCCGCTGGCGCCGCACTCCTCGCCGTGCGGAGCGCCGCAACGCCGATCGGCCGACTGCTGGCCATCGCACAGCGCGCCGCTGGCGTGGCAACGCAGTGGATCGGTGGATTGGAATGAGTCTCGAGCGGTGGGAACGGCTGCTGTGCGAGGTGATCGCGATCCCCGGCGTGCGGGGCGCCGCGCTCGTGGCGAGCGATGACGGTCTCGTCGTGGCCGAGGCGGCGATGGATCAACTGGACGGCGCCGATGTGGCCGCACTCGTTGCGGCGCTGGTCTCGCGCGCCACGCGCGTGGCGCGCAGCATTCCGACCGCTCCACCGCGGTTGATCCATCTCGCGGGTGACCGCGGCACCTTGCTCGCCGTCGACGCCGGCTCTCCGCTCTGGCTGGTGGCGGTCGCGGAGCCTGGTGCCGAGGTGGGTCGCCTGCGGGTGTTGTTGGGCGATCTCGCCGGGGCGGTGGACTGATGCGCGTCCTCGAACCCTGGGTGGAGGCGCCGCTCGCCGAGTTCCTGCGTGAGTCCGCGGCTCGACTCGCCTTGATCACCACGGCCTCCGGCCAGGTCATCGCCCAACATGGCTTCGCCCGGTCGCTCGATGTCATGGCCGCGGCCTCGCTCGGCGCCGGCATCCTGGCCACAACCGGCGAACTTGCGCGGATGGTGGATGCCACCGGCGGCTACCGGGTGGTGGTGCACCAAGGCGTGCAACGCGGCCTCTGGCTCGCCGGCTTCGACACGCCGCGCGGACGCTGGATCGCATTGGTCGCGTTCGGGGAGCAATCCACGGTTGGCCTCGTCCGGCTCTTCTTCCAGCGCTTCGTCGAGCGGCTCGCGGCCGCCGCCCCGCGCAGCGTGCCGGTGCGAGAGGTGCTGGCCGAAGGATTCGAGCGCGAACTCGACGCGTCATTGCGCGCCCTCTTCGGGGGGAGCTGAGCATGGCGCGCCTCGACCAGGATGCCAGGACGCTCTCGCTCACGTTGGTGGTGTATGGCGCCGCGCGCGCCGGGAAGAGTGCCTTGCTGCGGGCCATTCACGAACGGATCGCGGTGGCGCACCGCGGCGACGAGGAACCGCTCGGCGAGCCATCCGATGTCGGCCTGCCCCTCAACTGGGTGCCGCTCGACCTGGGTGACGTCGCGGGGTGGCGCACGCGCGTCCACCTCTACGCCGTGCCGGCGCAAGAGCAGGCCGACGCCACGCGGCGACTGGTGCTGGCCCAAGCCGATGGCGTCCTCTTCGTGGTCGATGCGCAGGCCAGCCGGCTCGAGGCCAACGTCGCGGCGCTTGCCGCGCTCCACGCGCAATGGCCCGAAGGGAACGGGACGACGCGCGTGCTGCCGGTGGTCTTCGTGGTGACCAAGCAGGACCTGCCCGAGGAATTGCTGTTGGAAGAGCCCGTGCTCGCCGCGATCCTCAACCCGGAGCACGCGCCGCTCTTCCGTTGCGATCTCGCGCGGGGCGAAGGCGTCTTCCGCGCACTGCAGTCGCTCATCGGAACCGTGATGCGCCAGGTGGTTGCCTTGCCTGAGACGGCGACGTGAGGGGCGCATGCTGAATCCTCACGCACGGTTCGCGAGCTTCGTCGTCGGCTCGGCCAACCGACTCGCCTTCACTGCCTCGAAGGCCGTCGCCGAGTCGCCCGGGGCGGTGTACAACCCGCTCTTCATCTATGCCCGCCCGGGCCTCGGGAAGACACACCTGCTGATGGCCATCGGGAATGAGGCACTGGCGATCGATGCCTCGCGCGTGGTGGAGTACGTCACGGTCGATGATTTCGTCGAGGCCTACCAGGCGGCGATTGCGGCAGGGCAGGCGGAGGCCTATCGGCGCCGCTTTACCGAGGCAAACGTCGTCCTGCTGGATGACGCACAGCTGCTCTCCGACCGCCGCGAGCTGCAGGCTGAGCTGCTCCGCCTGATGGATCTGCTGATGGCCGCGGACCGGCAAATCGTCCTCGCCGGTGACCGTCCTCCCGAGGAGATCCAGTCGCTGGATGAGCGGTTGATTCGCCGCTTTGCCGGCGGTCTGGTGATCGACATTGGCGCACCGGACTACGAGACCCGCCTCGCGATCCTCACCCGTCGCAGCAACGACCGACAGGTGCATTTCGCGCCGGAAGTGCTTGACGTCGTCGCCCAGCTCCCGATCACCACCGTGCGCGAGCTCCTGGGTGCGCACAACCGCCTCGTGGCGCAGCAGGCCGTACAGACCGCACCGCTCGCGAGCGACCAGGTGCGCCAACTGATGCTGAGCCTGGGGCACGGTGCCGTCGTGGTCGAGCCGGTGGTCGCGGAGTCGACAGTGGTGGCGGCGGACGAGTCCCCGGCGCTTGACGAGTTCTCGGACTTCCTCTCCGATCTCTCGGCGACGGTCGCGGTCCAGGTTGATCGGTGGCGGCAGCGGATCACCGAGGCAATGCTGCGCTTCGGCGCCGAAGGGATGCGGACCTCGCGCCTCGAGGCACTCCTCGCCGAAGAGGTCGCCGTCGATCCCGCCGAAATCCTCGCCCAGTACGAGGCCGACGTTGAACGGCTGCGCGTCCTCCGGCAGGAGATCGAGACGCTCGCCCCCGCGCTGCTCTCCGAACAATCGCTGCACGACCCGGACCTCCTGGCCGAGGCGGAAGCACTCGTCGAGGAGGCGCGCGAGAGCGGTGCGCCGCTGCCCGGCCCGGTCCCACGCTACACGCTCGCCGCCTTTGCCGTCGGGCAGACGTCGCGACATGTCGTCGAGGCGATCCACACCGCCGCGACCGCCCCCGGGCAGCGCTACAACCCGATGGTGATCGTCGGGCGTTCGGGCACCGGCAAGAGTCATCTACTCCATGCCTTTGGCCACGAATTGCGCGCCGCCGGCCTCAAGCGTGTGGCCGTCTTCGATGCCAAGCAGTTCGTCGACGACCTGGTGGCCGCCCTCGCCGATGGCTCGATCACGCGCTGGCGGCATCGGCTCCGACGCGTCGACGCGCTGCTGCTCGACAACGTCGCGGTCCTTGCCGGCAAGGAGCGTTCGCAGGAGGAGCTGTACCTGCTGTACAACCTGCTGCTCGAGTCGGGACGGCAGATGGCCTTCACCACCACGGTCACGCCGTCGCAACTGGAGGGGTTCGAGCCGCGACTCGCGACGCGGCTCGCCGGCGGACTCGTGCTCGAGCTTGGGGCCCCGGATCGGGAGGCGCGCGTGCAGGAGGTGGTTCGCCTCCTCGGCGCCCTGGCGAACGACGCCGATCTGGTCGACTATCTCGCCGCTCGCCCCGCCGTCACCCTCCGCGATACGCAGCAGCTGGTGCAACGACTGCTCGCGGCTGCGGAGGAGCGCCAGGCGCCGCTGACGTTGATCACCGCGCGCAGCATCCTCGATGGCACTGCCGCTCCGGCGCCCCGACCGCCCCGGCGAGGCAGCGGACTCCTCGCCCCGGGTGGTGGTGCCATTCGGTCCCGTGAGAAGATGATCGAGACGTGGCCCGACATCGCCGAACGGTTGATGGAGGAGTGGAGCTGATGGCGATCAAGGGCTCACTCCGCGAAGCGTCGCTGGCCGACGTCGTGCAACTGCTCTTCCTGGGGCGCCGCACCGGCTGCCTCTCCGTGGCCAACGAGCGGAACTTCGGTTCGATCTGGTTTGACGACGGCTGGATCACCTTCGCCGGCATGGTCTCGCGCCCCGATCGCCTCGGCGAGCGCCTTCTCGCGGCCGGGCGTCTGCGTCCCGAGCAGTTGGCGCAGGCCATCGCGGTGCAGCAGGCCATGCCGGGGCAGCGTCTTGGGGCCGTCCTGCGTCAGTTGGGCTACCTCACCCCCGAGGACGTCGAGGGCGAAGTCCGCCGACAGGTCGAGGAGACGATCTACACCCTCTTCACCTGGACCAGCGGGACCTTCTCGTTCGAGGCCGGCGTACGCCCCGAGGATCCCGAGGCGGCGCTGCGGCTGAATCCCGACGGACTGCTGCTCGAGGGCGCTCGACGCGTCGACGAGTGGAGTGTCATCGCCAAGAAGATCCCTTCGCTCGATGCGGTCTTCGCGCTCGAGGGCGATGTCCGCGGCGGTGCCGAGGGTGATGAGGCACTGGTGGAGACGGAGCGGCGCCTGCTGCCGTTGCTCGATGGCATTCGCACGGCCCGCGACCTGATGGACTCCACCGGGCTGACCGACTTCGAGGTGTGCCGCGTCCTGTATGGACTGCTGAGCGCTGGCCGCCTCCGGCGGGTCGCCACGGCGCCCGCCGCGCCCGCACGCGAGAGTGGCTCGCGCCTCGACGAGCATCGCAACCTCGGCATTGCCTTCTATCGCACCGGCATGCTGGCGGAAGCGGACCGCGAGTTCCGCCGCGTGTCGGAGTTGCGGCCGGAGAATGGTGAGGGACCGTTCCACCTCGGGCTGATCGCGCTGCGCGAGGCGCGCTGGGAAGACGCGATCACCCAACTGAAGCTCGCGGCCGAGCGCAGCGGTCCGCGCCCCGCCGTGCTCCACAACCTTGCCCTCGCGTTCGAGGCGCTTGGTCGACTCGACGAGGCCGACGCCGCCCTCTCCGAGGCGATCCAGCGCGAGAAGGACGACCCGCGACTCTGGATCGGCTGGGGCCTGCTTGCGCTGCGCCGTGCCCAGGGGCCGTCGGCGCTGGAGCGCTTCGCGCGGGCACGCGACCTGATTGGTACCGCGATCCCGCCGGCCCGCTGGTACTGGGGCTGCGGCTGCGCCCAGGCGCTTTCCGAGGCGTGGCAGGATTCCCTCGCCACCGTGCGTGAGGGCGTCACCCAGTACCCGGATCATCCGGTGCTGCGCACGTCGCTGGGGGTCCTGCTCGAGGCGTCCGGTGAAGTGGGTGAGGCCGAGGCGCATTTGCGCCACGCGCTTGGCGAAGATCCGACCATTCCGCAGATCTCCAAGAACCTCGGCGACCTGCTTTATCGGGCGGGACGATGGGACGAGGCGGAGGAGGCCTACCTGCGCGCCGCGAAGCTCGAACCGGCCCTGGGCGACGACCTCTTCTTCAAGCTCGGCAATCTGGCCTGCCGGCGGGCCGACATGGCCACGGCCCGGCAGCATTGGGAGGAAGCGGTGCGTCTCAACCCTGAGCACGCGCTGGCGCGGGCCAACCTCAGTGGTTCCCGGGCGGGTCAATGAGCGACGAGACCCTGCCGGCACTGCAGGCAGAATACGCGCGACTCGCGTCGGCACTGGCGACCGCACCCTCGGCCGAACAGCGCGCACTGATCAAGGCCGACATCGTCACCCTGTTCCGGCGCGCCGAGACGTTGATCGCGGAGCTTGCCACGTTCAAGGAGTCGATCCGCGAGTTGGTCGATCGCTTCAAGACGTTGCCCGGTGAGGCGGCCGCGTCGGTGCGCCATGACCATATCGGCGCGTCGAGCTACATCGAACGTGGCTGGAGTGCGTTGGCCGCAGCGGATTGGACGGCGGCCGCGGCCGCACTCCGCGAGGCGATTGCGCGGGACGCCACCAGTACGACGGCGCGGGCGCTCTTGGCGTGGGCGCTGGTGCGCACCGGCGAGGTCGATGCGGCGGTCGCGCTCTGCCGGCCGATGCTCGAGGCCGACCCGGCGAACGGGCTCGCCCGGGTCGCGGTCGGCGTGGCCCTGCTGCAGCGCGATCAGCTCGACGAGGCCGCCGTCCACCTGAGCCACGTCACCTCGGGCGCGAGTGCCGATCCTCGCGCGGTCCTCTATGCCCACTACTGGTTGGGCGTGGTCGCGCTGCGTCGCGAGGACTTCGGCGCCGCCGTGGAGTCGCTCCGCCGCGCCGTGACCCTGGGGCCGAACCTCGGGGAGGGGTGGGCCGAGCTCGGGATCGCCCTCTGGCATGCCGGCGCGCCGGCGGACGCGCGCGAGGCGTGGCGAGTCGGGGCCGGCATCCGGCACTCGCCGCACCAGACGCGGTGTCGCGATCTGGAGACCGTCACGGCTGCCGGAGGGACGCCGCCACGCTGGTCCCCGTCCTGACCCTGCTGCTCGCCCTCCAGGGCGGGCCGGCCCCCCGCGCGGTCGAGTTCACGGTCGGGAATGTCACCGTGGTGACCGTCCCCCGGCTGGAGCCCCTCGGCCGGCGGTTGGGTGCGGTCGCAGCCGCGCCGCAGCAGTGGCTCGGCCTCGGTCGGATCGCGCTGGGGCCGATCACCCTGGCGATCGTCCCCGATCGCACGACCTTCCAGCGGTGGTCCCGGGGCCGACTCCCCTCCTGGGGCGCCGGCATGGCCCTTCCCAACAGCGGCATGGTGCTGCTCCGCGCCGATGGCGGTGACGTCGATGTCACCCTTCGGCACGAGCTCGCCCACGTGGCACTCCACCGCAAGGTGAAGGTCCGCGTCCCACTCTGGTTCGACGAAGGGTATGCCGTGTTGGCGTCCCGCGAGTACGGCGGATTGGCGGCGCTGCAGCTCAACCTGGCGGTGGCTGCTGGTCGGGTGCCGACGCTCGCAGCGCTCGATGCCTCGCTGCGGGGCAGTGAAGGGGATGCCACGGCGGCCTACGCGTTGGCCGCGTCGGCGGTGGCCGAGCTCGGGCGACGGCACCCGACGGGCACGCTCGATCCGCTCCTCCAGCGGCTGGCGGGGGGCACCCCCTTCGAGGAGGCGGTGCTGGCCACGACCGGCCTCAGCGCGGACCGATTTGCCGACACATGGCACTTGGCGACCCGTCGGCGGTACAACTGGGGAATCTGGCTGGCGACGGGTGGGGTCTGGGTGGTGCTGGCACTGCTCCTGGCCTGGGCCAAGGCGTATCGTCGGCACCTCGATGCACCGCGGCGGGAGGCGCTCAACGTGGGCTGGAGCCTGCCGCCGGATGACGAACCGATTACAACTGACGAATTTCTGCCGATTCCGCTTGACCCACCCGAGTTGAACCGCTAGGCTCCTGAGCTATGCCAAACTCAGAAACGCAGTCCGGGCGTCCGACGACGCTCTTCACGCGCCGCAATCTGCTCCTGCTCGGGGTCGCCTTGCTGACGCTGGTGGCAGGTTACGCGGTCCTGGTCAGCGGCTCGGCCAGCGCGGCCGCCGTGCTGCTGGTCCTCGGCTACTGCGTCCTCTTCCCGCTGGCTCTGCTGGCCTGATCGGCAGGACTGCGGGCGAATAGCTCAGCTGGTTAGAGCGCCTGCCTTACACGCAGGATGTCGGGGGTTCGAATCCCTCTTCGCCCATACCGGCGTGTCTGTGCACGCCACTTCGACCGTCTTTTAGGGCGTACCTCACGGAGGTCTACGGGATGTTGCAGCACGTCATGTCGATCACGCTCATCGCGACAGTGGCCTCGGCTTCGCCGGCCCCCTCGCAGATCCGCGCCAATACTTCGATCGGTGGGCGCACTGCTGCGCCGCCGCCGCGCATCATGGTGGCCAATCCGGCCCTCGCGACCTCGACCGACTCGGCCGCCTCGGTGGCGATCGGCGATGGGATGCGCGACAAGATCACGAAGTCCGTGACCGGGACGTTCACGGTGCTGACCAAGCGCGACATGAACACGGCGCTCGCTGCCTATGGCTTCGCCGAGAATGAAGTCCTGAACGCGACGTCCGCGATGCGGTTGGCGAACCAGATCGACGCGCGGACCGTGGTGACCTCGACGCTGAGCAAGGGCGCCGACGGCCGCTTCTCGCTCATCGTCCGCGTCTCCGGCTCGAGCGCTTCGCTCGATGTCGGGCATGTGGTGACCATTGCGCAGGCGCCCGGTCAGCCGCTGGCCGACTTCGGCAGCAAGGCTGGCGAGGCGATCGTCCCGGCGCTCAAGGGATGGAATGACGCCAAGGCCTGCCTCGATCAGAGCACGACCAAGCTGGACAAGGCCAACGAGGCGGCCCAGAAGGCGTTCCGCGCGCAGCCCGGCCACGGTCTCGCGAGCTACTGCCTCGCCGAAATCGCCAGCAAGCGTGACTCGGCTGGTGCCGCCACCATGCAGGCGTGGCAGGATGTCACCAAGGCCGACCAGTACTCGCTGACGGCGTGGCAGCACATTGCGTCCATTCACGCGAACAAGGGCGATTCGGCCAAGGTCGTCGAGACGTACCAGCAGATGTTGCGCGTCGCGCCGACGAACCAGCTCCTGCGCGACCAGTCGTACAAGGTCTTCCAGGGCTACGGCCGTCCCGACGCCGCGATGCAGGTCGTCGACGAAGGGATCAAGATGGATCCGGCCAACACCGACTGGTACGACCTGAAGAGCAACGTCTGCATCGGCAAGGGCGATCTCGGCTGCGCCGTGGCCTCGCTCGAGGAGCTCTTCTCGATCGACTCGACCAAGGCCGACACCAACTTCTACGCCAAGATCCTCTACGCCGCGAAGGAGAAGCCGGACACCGCCAAGTACCTGATGTGGGCCAAGCGCGGTGCCGCCAAGTACGACAGCCGCGCCGACATCCTCGAGGAGCTGGCGATCGCGTACGGGTGGACCGGCCAGTCCGACTCGTCGGTGGCCACCGCCCGCAAGATGATCATGGTCGACGATACCAAGACCGACGCGCTGATGCGGGTGGTAAAGTCGTTGCTCGACGGGAAGAAGTACCGCGAGGCGACCTCGCTGGCGTCGACCGTCAACGGGCTGTCCGATGTCGAGACCAAGAACACATACGGAGCAATGCTCGTGCGCTCCGCTGACGAGGTTCGCTCGGCGACTCCGCCGGACAACGCGCTCCTGATCCAGATGAGCGATGCCATCCTTTCCTCGGGAACAACGAACAATCAGGTGATCGTCCTCGCCAACTTCTTCATCTCGGCGGCCTTGGCCGGCGACGTGCAGGAGATGTCCAAGACGGTGCGCACTCCGCAGGCGACCTGCGAGTCGACGAAGACGTACGAGGCCGTGCTGGCGAAGATCGAGCCGGCACTTGTTTCTGCCGCCACGAGTCCGACGGCGCAGATCGCGGACTTTGCCAAGCGGTTCCTGCCTTCCGTGCAGAGCGAAAAGGTCGAAGTCGTCAAGATGCTCGCCCAGCGCTGCAAGTAGCCCTTCCCACGACGGGGCGGGTCGCCTATATTGGCGACCTGCCCAATCGGGGGCTGTAGCTCAGTTGGTTAGAGTGCCGCACTGTCACTGCGGAGGTCGCGGGTTCGAGCCCCGTCAGCCCCGTTTACATCATCCCGTCCCGGCATGCCGGGCGGGGTGTTTTGTTTCCAGGACCCCATGACCGACGCCCTGCACGTTCCCGTTCTCCTCGCTCCGATCCTCGCCCGCGCCGAGGGCGCGACGCGTGTCGTGGACGGGACGCTCGGGCACGGGGGGCATGCGGCCGCCTTCCTCGCTGCCGGTGCGGAGGTGCTCGGCATCGACCGTGACCCCGACGCCATCGCCACGGCACGGGCCCGACTGGGCGACGAGCGGATGCACTACGTCAATGCCCCCTACGCCTCCCCCGAGGCCGTGGCTGCGGTGCGTGCCTTCCACCCCGACTTCCTCCTCCTCGACCTCGGCGTGTCTTCTCGGCAGCTCGATGATGAGCGCCGCGGCTTCACCTTCCGCCCTGGCGCCCCGCTGGACATGCGGATGGGGCCGGACGTCCCGACCGCCGCCGAGTGGCTCGCCTCGGTCGACGAGGCGGAGCTCAAGCAGGTGCTGCGCGACTACGGCGACGAGCCGAAGGCGGGGCGGATGGCGGCCGAGATCGTCCGTCGGCGGGAGACGAGCGACTTGGTCACCAGCGACGACCTGGTCAATGCCATCCGGGCCTCCCTGGGCCCCCGGAGCGGGCCTGGGGACTTCGCCCGGATCTTCCAGGCGGTCCGGATCGCCGTGAACGAGGAGCTGACCGGACTGGAGGAGGTGCTCCCCCTTTTTCGGGAGGCGGTCGGACCGGGTGGGACCCTTGCGGTGATCAGTTATCATTCGGGCGAGGACCGGTTGGTGAAGGGGGCGTTCCGGTTGTGGAGCGCCGGCTGCACCTGTCCACCGGGCCTTCCCCAGTGCATTTGCGGGCAAGTGCCCCTTGGACGCTCGGTGCCGCGGAAGGCAGTGATTGCCGACGACGCGGAGACTCGTGCCAACTCACGCGCCCGGAGTGCCCGGCTCCGCTTCTTCCGGAACAGCGATGCCAGCGACCAATCGCCAACGCGTGCAGGTTAGGGGACGCCACTTCGTGCTGGCGTGGACCATCGTCTTCCTGGCCGCCACCGGGGCGATCGTCGTGCGCAGTCGCACCGCGTTCGAGGCCACCAATCGGATCGGGAAGTTGCAGGAGGAGCGCGATCGGCTGCGCGAGGCCCAGGCGGACTTGCAGTCGCGCATCGCGGCGCTGAAGAGTCGTCCGGTCCTCGGCCCGAAAGCCGCTGCCCTCGGCCTGCACACCCCGTCCGATTCCGAGAGTGTCTCCCTCCGCGTCGAGCGGGCGCGCTAGATGGCGACTCCAGCGGCACGGCTCGTCGCGGTGCAGACGCTGCTTGTGCTCGGCGGCGCCGTCGTGCTGGGGCGCTCGTTCCAGTTGCAGGTCGTGCAGCATGCCCGGTGGGAGGCACGTGCCAAGGCGCTGCGCACCGAGAGCGACACCATCGATGCACGCCGCGGGACGATTTTCGATCGCAATGGCGTGCCGCTCGCCGAAACGCAGGAAGCCTACCGCATCACCCTCGCGAAGAACGAGTTCACCGACAGCGCCCGGATCGTCAAGCAGTTGTTGAAGCTGCCGGGCTTCAGCGCCGAGCGGGTCGCCAAGGCGATGGCGAAACGCTACCCCAACTTCTATGATGAACTGAGCGCCGAGGAGATTGCCCCGCTACGCGACCTGAAGGGGGTGCACTTCGACGTCGTGCGGCGCCGTGTCTACCCGCTGGAGCAACTGGCCCGGCCGCTGCTCGGGCGGCTCGACGACAAGGGTCGGGCCTCGGGCGGCGTCGAACGCATGCTCGACACGGTCCTGACGGGCACGCCGGGGTTGGCGATCTACCTTCGTGACGCCAGCAGCAAGGTGGTCAAGATTCCCAGCTCGATCATCCGTGCGCCGGTGGCGGGCAAGGATGTCTACCTCACCATCGACAACGCCCTCCAGGGCATCGTCGAGGGCGAACTTCGGCGCGCGGTCGCCGAGTATCAGGCCAAGGGCGGTGACGTCGTCGTGCTCGACGTGAAGAGCGGCGAGTTGCTCGCGTCGGCCTCGCTGCGGACGGACACCGCCACCGGGCGGCTGGTGCCGAACCTGGGAGCACTCGTGGAGGCGAATGAGCCCGGATCGACGGCCAAGCTCTTCACCGCCGCCGCCGTGCTGCGCGAGCGCGCAGACACGACACCCGTCTCCGGCGAGGGCGGCATCTGGCGGATCCCGCTGCCGGGCGGAAAGAGTCGTTCAATCGAAGATGTGCACGCCGAGTCGGGGATGCTGTCGCTCGGAGAGACGATCAAGGTGTCGAGCAACATCGGCATCTCGAAGTTCGGGTTGCGCATCACGCGGGAGCAGCAATTCCTGGCGCTGCGGGATTTCGGATTCGGGACGCCGGTGCTGCTCGGCATCCCCGGCGAGACGACGGGCTCGCTGCGCAATCCGGCGAACTGGGACATTCCCGTCCTCTCGCAACCTTCGATTTCGCAGGGCTACTTCTTCGAGGCCTCGGCGCTGCAGGTCGCGGCAGCGTACGCCGCGATCGCGAACGGCGGCCGCCTGATGGCGCCGTCGATCGTGCGCGAGGTGCGTGACGGCCGAGACAAGACGGTGCGCTGGCGCCACACGCCGACCCAGGTTCGTGAGGCGGTGACGCCCGACGTGGCCCATCAACTGATGGCATACCTCCGCCTCGCGACGGATACCGGCGGTTCGGGGGCGAAGGCCCAGCTGGACCGCGCCACCGTCGTTGGCAAGACGGGTACCGCAAAGGTGCTGGTGCAGGGGCGATACGTTACTGGCGTCTATCGCGGCTCGTTCGCCGGACTGTACCCGGGCGAAGCACCGGAGGTCGTCGTCTACGTCATGATCGACCGTCCGAGCGGGATGGCGTTCTACGGTGGTCTGGTGGCGGCCCCGATGGTGCGGAACATCCTGCTGCAATCGCTCGCATCGCGGACGTCGCCGCTCAACCGCCCGAGTATCGAGACGCCGCTCGCCGCGCGGCGCGAGGCCCCGCTCGTTGTGGCGACCGGTGATCCGACGCGGCAGGTCGGCTTCCCGCTCCCCAAAGCCACGACGACGCCCGCTGGGTCGACCGCCGTGCCGATGGTCCAGGGACTTCCGGTGCGCGAGGCGATCGTGGCGCTGCATCGGGCCGGCTACCAGGTGCAACTCGCCGGCCGCGCCACGGGATTGGCCCGCCGTACCCTTCCCGTGGGCGGCGACACGCTGGCGCGCGCCCGCATCGTGACCCTTTACGCCGACTCGATCCCATGACGCTGCAGGCGCTGGTGGCGGTTCTCCGACAGTTCGATCTCCTTGTCTCCGCTCCACTCGACGATCCCGCCGTGAGCGGGGTGGCGGTAGACTCGCGCCGCGTCACGCCAGGGACGCTGTTCATCGCGGAGCGAGGCAGTGACGCGGACGGTCATGCCTACGTCGCCGCTGCCGTCGCCGCGGGGGCAAGCGCAGTGGTGGTCGAGCACTCGATGGGGATCACGGCCCCGGAAATCGTCGTCACGGACGGTCGCGCCGCGGCCCGTCGTCTGGCGGAGGCGTGGTACCACCATCCGGCGGAGTCCCTTCGCATCGTTGCCGTCACCGGTACCAACGGGAAGACGACGACCACCGCGTTGGTGCGACACCTCCTCAACGCCGAGGGCACCGCTGGAAGCATCGGCACGTTGGGGGCATTCGACGGTAGCGGGCGGGCGGTCAGCTCGACGGCGGG
Source organism: Gemmatimonadota bacterium (assembly GCA_016720805.1). Taxonomy (NCBI): domain Bacteria; kingdom Pseudomonadati; phylum Gemmatimonadota; species Gemmatimonadota bacterium. The sequence goes on from JADKJZ010000014.1 coordinate 1,082,677, forward strand.
CACGCTGACGACTCCTGGTAGTGTCGACATGCAGGCCACGCTGCGGGCGATGGTTGACGCCGGGGTGCGCCATGTCGCGATGGAGGCGTCCTCCCACGCCCTCGACCAGGGACGGCTCGATGCCATCACCTTCGCCGGCGCGATCTTCACCAACCTGACGCGCGAGCACCTCGACTACCACCACACGATGGAGGCCTACCTCGCGGCAAAGCTGCGGCTCGCCGACCTCGTCGCCCCCGATGGTGTCCTCGCCATCAACGCCGATGATCCGGCGTGGTCGTCGTTGCACGGCGATCGACGGGCAGTGCGCTGGGGCCACGCTGCCGATGCCGACGTCCGCATCGAGGAGTTGGTGGCCCTCACCGCCGGGAGCCGATTCACCCTGACCGGCCGCTTCGGCACCGCAGAGGTGGCGATTCCGCTTCCGGGCGAATTCAATGTCGCCAACGCGGTCGGTGCCGCGGCGGTCATGCTCGGCCTCGGCATGCCGATGGCCGAGGTCGTGGCGCGGCTTGGCGAGTCGCCGCAGATTCCCGGCCGGATGGAGCGGATCATCGACGCGCCCTTCCACGTGATCCGCGACTATGCCCATACCCCCGACGCCTACGAGCGCGTCCTGGCGACCATCCGTCCGCTGACCCCGGGACGGATCATCGTGGTCTTCGGCTGTGGCGGCGATCGTGACGGCGGCAAGCGACCCATCATGGGCGAGATCGCGGCGCGTCTGGCCGATCATGTCATCCTCACCAGCGACAATCCGCGGACGGAAGATCCCGATCGGATCATCGACGACATCGCGGCAGGGATGCCGAAGGGCTCCTATGAGCGGGAGCTCGACCGCTACATCGCCATCGCGATGGCCACCGGCCAGGCCCGTCCGGGCGACGTGGTGCTGCTGCTCGGCAAGGGGCACGAGACCTATCAGGTGATCGGCCACGAGAAGGAGCCGTTCGATGAGCGCGCCATCGTGCTGGGGTTGGTCGGCCGATGAGCATCGCGTGGACGGCCGCGCAGGTGTGCGAGGCACTAGGGCTCCCCACTCCCGGATTCGAAGCGCACTACGCCCAGGTCGGGACCGACACCCGCGCGCTCGTCCCCGGCTCGCTCTTCGTCGCCCTGGTGGGTGAACGATTCGATGCCCATGACTACCTCGAGGCAGCGCGTGACGCAGGCGCCACAGGCGCCGTCGTGCGGCGGGGCGCGCCGGCGGTCGAGGGGCTGACCCTCTATCCGGTGGACGACACGCTGCATGCCCTCGGCGAGTTGGCCCATGCCCGCCGCGAGCGGTTCACTGGTCCGGTGATTGCCATCACGGGGCAGAACGGCAAGACGTCGACGAAGGAGATGGTGGCCGCGGTGCTCGCCACGCGCTGGAAGACCCACCGCACCCGGGCCAACGACAACAACCTCGTCGGCGTGCCGCTCACCGTGCTGCAGGCGCCTGAGGAGACCGAGGCGATGGTGGTCGAGGCCGGCGCCAATGTGCCGGGCGAGATTCCGCGGTACCGCGAGATCCTCCGGCCCGACATCGCCCTGGTCACCAACGCCGGCGCTGGCCATCTCGAGGGCTTCGGCTCCGTAGCCGGGGTGGTGAAGGAGAAGCTCTCCCTCACGCGCGACGTGCCGCTGGCGATTGTCGGGCTCGAGCCAGCCGATCTGGTGCCTGGCGCTCGTGCCCTCGCGAAGCGGGTGATCACGGCCGGGCTCGACGATGCCGACGTCACGCCGACCAGCGTCACGCTCGGTGCCGACGGGCGGCCGATCGTGTCGATCGACGGCCGCACCTTCCATCTCGCGGCGCGTGGACGGCACCAGGCAGGGAATGCCATGTTCGCCTGGGGCGTGGCCCGCGAGCTTGGGCTGGACCTGGACGCCGTCGCGAAGGCGCTGGAAGCGTTCACGATTCCCGGCGGCCGCGGCGAATTGAAGCATCACGGGGCGCTGACGGTGCTCAATGACGGCTACAATGCCAACCCGCAGTCGTTCGCGAGTGTGATCGCCCTCGCGCAGGAGATGCGGGCGGGCAAGACGCTGGTCTTCGTGGCGGGGACGATGCGGGAGTTGGGTGACCACGCCCCGGCACTCCACGCCGAAGTGGCGGCGCAGTTGGCCGAGCTGCAACCGGAGTTGCTGGCCCTGGTCGGAGAATTTGTGCCGGCCTTCGCGCCCTACCGGGCTGCCTTCGCCGGTCGGCTGCTCGAGGCCCCCGACGCCGACACGATGGGGCCGCTGCTGGCGGCGCGGTTGAAGGGAGATGAACTCGTGGTGTTGAAGGGTTCTCGCGGGGTCACCCTTGAGCGTATCCTTCCCGCCATCCTGCCACGCGCCGCCACCACCGCCTGAGGGCCGATGCTCTACCACCTGCTCGCCGGCAAGTCGGGGCTGCTGTCCAACCTCCTCACCTACATATCGTTCCGCGCCGCGGCCGCCATGGTCACCGCGCTCGGCATCGCGTTTCTGCTTGGTCCGGTGATCATCCGGAAGCTGCACGCGTTGAAGGTGGGGCAGGTGATCCGCGCCGAGGGACCGGCCAGCCACCAGGCCAAGCGCGGCACGCCGACGATGGGCGGCATCATCATCATCCTGGCGACGGTGATTCCGACGCTGCTCTTCGCACCGCTCACCAATCGCTTCGTCATCGTGAGTGTGGTGGCGATGCTCTGGTGCGGGGCGATCGGCTTTCTCGACGACTACCTCAAGGTGGTTCAGGGGCAGTCCCGCGGGCTCGTCGCCAAGTGGAAGTTGACCGGACAGGTCACCTTCGGCGTCTCACTCGGCATCTTGCTCATTGTCTGGCCGGTGGTCAATCCGGCGATGATTCCCGCCGAGGGAACGACCGTTCCGTTCTTCAAGTATCTGGTGGTCACCTTCGCGCCGTGGTTGTACGTCGTCTTCGTCACGGGCGTGGTGACGGGCTTCTCGAACGCCGTGAACCTCACCGACGGGCTGGATGGTCTCGCGACCGGTCTCTCGACCATCGCCGCTGGCGCCTTCGCCTCCTTCGCCTATGTGCTCGGGCGCGTCGACACCACGGCGTACCTGAACCTCTTCTACCTCCCCGGTTCGGGCGAACTCTCGGTCTTCTGCGCCGCCCTGATGGGGGCCTGCCTGGGCTTCCTCTGGTTCAACGCGCATCCGGCCAAGGTCTTCATGGGCGACACCGGCTCGCTTGCCCTCGGGGGCGCGTTCGGCACGGTGGCGATCCTGCTCAAGAGTGAATTCCTGCTGGTCATCATCGGCGGCGTCTTCGTCGCGGAAGCGGTCTCGGTGATGCTGCAGACGTCGGTGTACAAGTGGAACAAGCGGACCCGCGGCCGGGAGTATGCCGACTCGCACCGCGTCTTCCGGATGGCGCCGCTGCACCACCACTTCGAGAAGTTGGGCTGGGCCGAGACGACCGTGGTCGTGCGCTTCTGGATTCTCGGGATCTTCTGTGCGCTGGTGGCACTGGCCACCCTGAAGCTGCGATGAATCGCTTCGCCGGGTGGCAAGCGGACGGTCGCGAAGTCGCCGTCGCGGGGCTCGCCAGGAGCGGCGCGGCCGCGGCGCAGCTGCTGCGAGCGCGCGGGATTCCCGTGTATGTCTCGGATGGCGGGGCAGGGGAGAAGGTAGTCGCGGTCGCCGCAGAGTTGCGCGCGCTGCAGGACCCGCAGCTCGACGTGCAGCTTGGCGCCCATGATCTGGCACGGATTGGCCGTTGCGCCGCGCTGATCCTCTCGCCTGGCATCCCGCCGACGGCGGCGGTGGTGCGCGCCGCGGTCGATGCGGGCGTTCCGGTATTGGCCGAGGCACAACTCGGGCTCGACGCGCTCGCCGGCGTCCCCTACATCGCGGTGACCGGCACCAACGGAAAGACCACCACCACCGCCCTCCTCGAGCACCTGATGCAGGCGGCTGGTCGGCATGCCGTCGCGGCGGGCAACATCGGCCTGCCGCTCTCGGACGTCGCGCGGAGCGCCACGCCGCCCGAATGGCTGGCCGTGGAACTGTCGTCGTTTCAGTTGCACGATTGTCCCGACCTCATGCCGACGGTGGGGATTCTCACCAACCTCGCGCCCGACCATCTCGATCGCTACCCCGACCTGGCATCGTATTACGCCGACAAGGCGCGCCTCTTCGCCCGGGCCTCGGGGATGTCCTGCTGGGTGACCAACCTTGATGATCCCGAGTCGCGCCGGATGATCGCCGCCGTCCCCGGTCGGCATCTGGCCTTTTCGGTGGCGCCTGGTGTCCGCGCCGACGCCTGGTACGACCGTGCCGGCGACCAGTTGATGCTCGCCGGTGCGCCGTTGTTGCCGCGCGAGGCGTTGCCGCTCCTCGGCGACCACAACGTCGCCAACGTTCTCGCAGCGGCGTTGGCGCTCCACGCCACCGGAATCGGCCATGCCGCACTCGCCGACGGCATCCGCACCTTCCGCCCGATGGCGCATCGCCTCGAGCCGGTGCGCGAGGTGGACGGCGTCCTCTGGGTGAACGATTCCAAGGCGACCAACGTCGCCTCGACCGTCGTCGCGGTGGAGGCGATGCAGCGTCCATTCGTCCTGTTGCTCGGCGGCCGTCACAAGGGAGAGCCCTACACCGCGCTGCTCAAGCCGTTGGCGGCGCACGGCGTTGCCGTGGTGGCGTATGGTGAGGCGGCGGGACTCATCCAGGCGGACCTCGGCGCCGGCATCCGCGTAGTGCCCGCCGGAGATTTTGCCGAAGTCATGGCGACGGCACGGGCGCTTGCGCCACGGGGCGGGGCCGTGCTCCTGTCGCCGGCCTGCTCCAGCTACGACATGTTTGACCATTACGAACACCGTGGCGGCACCTTCCGCCAGATCGTGGAGTCCTGGTGAGTCCGAACGCGGTACGCCACCCTGGAGAACTGCGCTGGGAGACCAACCTCCTCGCGTGCGTGACGCTGACGCTCACCGGCTTCGGCGTCATGAACTGCTACAGCACTGGCAGCTATGTCACACAGTGGCATACCGAGGCGTCACAGCAACTCTCCGGGGCGCTGATTGGGGGCGTGGCGTTCCTGGTGGCGGCGTACGTCGACTATGGCGTCTGGCGAAAGCTCGCCAAGCCGATGTTCTACGCCACGCTCGGCGGTCTGGTCCTGCTGGCGATCGTGTCGCTGATCTGGAAGGGGAAGCAGGCGCCGTCGATCCTCGGCACGCTGTTCCCGTACCGCCTTGGTGCGCATCGGTGGATCTATGTCGGCGTGCAGGTGCAGGTTTCCGAAATCGCCCGCTTCACCTTGGCCGCATACGTGGCGATGCTGGCGGCTGGGGCCGGGCAGAAGTTGCGGCATTGGACCACCGGGTTCATGCCGCTCATGGGCGTCGTGATCGGGACCGTCTTGCTGGTCGCGGCCGAGCCGTCGCTGTCGATGTCCGTGGTACTGGCGGTCGTGGGTACCATGATCATCTTCACCGCCGGTGCGCGGATCACGCATTTCCTCCCCTTGGTGGCCATCGCCGCCCTGGCGCTCTTTGTCGTCCTCAAGTTCGACCCGGTGCGTTCCGAACGCATGCAGACCGCGGCCGTCTCGTCGCTGGAATGCAATGCCCGGGATGACCAGTCGTGCAAGTCGCTCATCGGCTTCGGCAGTGGCGGCATGCTCGGCGTCGGCTTCGGACAGGGAACGCAGCTGCTCGGACACGTCCCACTTGGCTACTCCGACTTCCTGTTGTCGGGCATCGGCGAGGAGTGGGGTTTTCTGGGGATCGTCTTCATCGTTCTGGGCTTCGGGCTCTTCTGCTGGCTGGGATTCCGAATCTCGCGGACCGCGCGAGATCCGTTCGGGACGTACCTCGCGGCGGGTCTCACCATTCCCGTCGGCGTGACCGCGCTCGCGCATGCGGCGGTTGTCACGCGCATGGGACCGGTGACCGGCTTGACACTGCCGTTCATGTCCGCGGGGCGGGTGTCGCTGATTCTGTACCTCTTCTCCGCCGGAGTCCTCGTCAACATCGGACGGCGACGCGGGCGGCCCGCGCGGCAAACGTGACCACCGTCTTGCTGGCAGGCGGTGGCACCGGCGGTCACCTGATGCCGGCACTCGCCATCGCCCAGCAGTTGCAGGCGCGCCACCCCGACTGGCGGATCGTGTTCGCGGGTGCTGAACGCGGGATCGAGGCGACCGTCCTCCCCGAACGGGGCCTCCCGCACCGCCTCTTTCCGTTCGAACCAATCCATCGACGGCAGTGGTGGCGCAACGTCAAGTGGCCGCTGCTCGCGTGGCGCGTGGCGCGGGCCGTCGACCGCATGCTGGATGACGAACGCCCGGCCCTGGTGATCGGGACCGGCGGCTATGTGAGCGGCCCCGTCGTGTGGCGTGCTGCGCGGCGCGGGATCCCCACGGCGATCCTCGAGCTCGATGTCCTCCCGGGGTTTGCCACCCGGCGCGCCGCGCCGATGGTGCAGGAGATCTGGACCGCCTCGCCGGAAGGACTCGCGGCGCTGGGGCCTGGCGCAGCCGCGCGCGGCCGGGTGACTGGCGCGCCGATCACGCCGCCCGACCCGACGCGCCGCGATGCGGCCCGCCAGAAGTTCGGCCTGACGGACGACCGACCGGTGCTGGTGATGACTGGTGGCAGCCAGGGCTCTCTCGCGATGAACCGGTTGATCGCCGATTGGCTGCGTGATGGCGGCGTGGCCAACGCGCACCTGATCTGGGCCACTGGGCGCGGCACGTACCAAGAGTTTGCACACCACCATCTGCCACCCGACGTGACCGTCGTGCCGTTCCTCGACCCGATGGCCGATGCCTGGGCGGTGGCTGACCTCTGCGTGGCGCGTGCCGGGATGATGACCCTTGCCGAGCTCTGCGCGTGGGGTATTCCGTCGGTGCTGGTGCCGCTGCCCACCGCCGCTGCCGATCACCAGCGTCACAACGCCGAGGCGATGGCCGCCGCAGGGGCAAGCGTGGTGCTTGAGCAGGCGGGACTCACCGCGCAGCATCTCGGTGACACGCTCACGGCCCTCCTGGCTGACGCCCCGCGACGCGCGGCCATGGCGGCCGACGCACGGCGACGCGGCAAGCCGGACGCTGCACGGCAGATCGCCGAGCGGTGCGAGCTCCTCATTGCCTCGGGAGCCTCGTCATGACCAGCCGTCGAGATTTTCTGCACGCGGTCACGGTGGGCGGCGTGGCGCATGGCGCACTGGCGGGCCGCGTCGCCGGCAACGCTCCGCCGGCGCCGGCGTCCGGAGCCGATGATCGTGGGCGGTGGGTCGCTGTGGCGACACGGATGGCCGATCCACTCCTCGGAGCGTTGGCACGCGGCGAACTCAAGCTCCGCATGCCGGTCGAGGCAGTGGCCGGTGCCGAGGCCGATCGACGCAAGGTGACCCACCTCGAAGGATTCGGCCGCCTGCTCGCCGGATTGTCGCCCTGGCTCGAGCAACGGCTGCCGAGTGGCGACGAGGAGCGCAGCCGTGCGCGCCTGGCTGCGCTGGCGCAGCAGGGAATGGACGCCGCCACCAACCCGGCGTCCCCCGATCGGATGAACTTCTCCGACGGCGCGCAGCCGCTCGTCGACGCCGCATTCCTCGCGCATGCGATGCTGCGCGCCCCGCGCACGCTGTGGCAGGAGTTGCCGTCCGCGACCCAGGGCAACGTCCTGGCCTCGCTCCGCGCCACGCGCGTGATCCGGCCGGGCTACAACAACTGGCTCCTCTTCAGTGCCATGATCGAGGCCGCGCTCGCCTCCGTCGGTGAGTCGTGGGACCAGATGCGGGTGGACTACGCCCTGCGGCAGCATGAGCTCTGGTACAAGGGCGACGGCATGTACGGCGACGGCCCGACCTTTCACTGGGACTACTACAACAGCTTCGTGATCCAACCGATGTTGCTCGACATTCTCGTCACCGTTGGCCCCAAGGTCTCAGCGTGGAAGGAGATCGCGGCGCGGGTGACCACGCGGGCGCAGCGCTACGCCGTGATTCAGGAACGGCTCATCTCGCCCGAGGGGACGCTGCCGCCGATCGGCCGATCGATCGCCTATCGCTGCGGAGCGCTGCAGCTGCTCGGTCAGGTGGCGCTGCGGCATGAGCTCCCCTCGGGCGTGTCGCCGGCCCAGGTGCGTGGCGGGATGACGGCGGTGATCGGCCGCATGATGGAGGCCCCGGGCACCTTCACGCGGGACGGCTGGCTGACGATCGGTCTGGCTGGGCACCAGCCGTCGCTCGGCGAGAGCTACATCTCGACCGGCTCCTGTTACCTCGCCGCAACCGGGCTCCTTCCGCTCGGGCTCCCTCCGGGGGATCCATTCTGGAGCGCCCCCCCAGCCCCCTGGACGGCGAAGAAGCTCTACGACGGCGCGGACGCCCCCGCGGACCACGCCGACGGATAGTCACCGCTTTGCCCCCCTTCCGCCCGCTCTTATCTTGCGCGGGTGGCCGCCCTGTTTGACCCCTCCGATCCCCGTCCCGTGCACTTCCTCGGCCTCAGTGGCGCGGGGATGAGCGCCCTCGCGCTCGCCGCGCGCCGCCGTGGCGTGGCGGTGAGCGGCTGCGATACCGAGACCGCGGCCTTTGCCGATTTGCGCGCGGCCGGCGCCGAGGCGTTTGACCACCCTGATCCGGCCCACCTTGCCGGCATCCGTGCGCTGGTCGTGACCGCCGCCGCCTCGCAGCAGCATCCCGAGATCGTCGCCGCGCGTGCGGCGGGCATTCCGGTCGTGCAGCGGAAGGAGGCGTTGGCCGATCTCGTGAACGGGACCACCCTGGTGGCGCTTGCCGGGACGCACGGGAAGACGACCACCACCGTGATGACCACCGAGGCGCTTCGTGGCGGCGGGAAGCATCCCTCCGGCCTGGCCGGTGGGCGTGTCTCCACCTGGGGCGGCAACGCGCTGCTCGACGGCAACGATCTCTTCGTGGTCGAGGCCGACGAATACGACCAGGCCTTCCTGACCTTGCAGCCGACCATCGCCGTGGTGAACAACGTCGAGGCCGATCACCTCGAATGCTACGGCAGCGTCGAGGCGATGGAAGCCGCGTACGCCACCTTCGCCGGTCGCGCCGAGCGCGTGCTGGTCGGCACCGGCGACGTGGGGAGCGATCGCCTGGCGCAGACGCTCGGCGACAATGTGTGGCGCTTCGGGCTCGAAGAGGGCGCCGACCTGCGGCTCGTGCCGCGGAACGCCGGCCCCGATGGCACCGTCGCCGATGTGACGTTCCCCGATGGCCGTCAGCAGGTGCTCACGCTGCATGTCCCGGGGCTCCACAACCTGCGCAACGCCGGGGCCGCGCTCGGCGTCGCGTTCGCGCTCGGCGCCGACCTCGATGGGGCGATCGCCGCGCTGGGCCGCTTCACCGGCGTCGGACGTCGCTTTGATCGGCACGGCGAGTCGCACGGCGTCACCTACGTCGACGACTACGCGCACCATCCGACCGAACTCGTTGCGACGCTCGCCGCCGCGCGGCAGGCCTTCCCGCACCACCGGCTCGTCGCCGCGTTCCAACCGCATCTGTATTCGCGGACGGCATCGCACGGCGCGGCCATGGGCGAGGCGCTGGCCGCCGCCGACCTCGTGGTGGTGACCGACGTGTATGGGGCGCGCGAGGCCCCGGTCGAGGGCGTGAGCGGGCATATCGTCGCCGACGCGGCCATCGCCGCGGGCGCCGTCGTCTGCTACGCGCCGGTGCGGGCAGACCTGGCCCAGGAGATCGCGTCGATGCTCCGTGAGGGCGATGTCCTCCTCACGCTCGGGGCCGGCGATATCACCCTGGTCGGCGCGGACGTGCGCCGCCTGCGCGAGGGTGCGTGACGACGCGGCAACGGGCACTGATCGTCGCTCTGGGCGCCGTGGCTGCAGTGGCCCTCTGGATTGGCGTGCCGCGCGCCATGCGTCGCCTCGAGTACTTCCGCGTCCGGCACATCGAGGTCACCGGGGTGCGGTTCCTCGACGAGCGTGACGTGGTCGCCCGCCTCGCCTTGCCGAAGACGGCCAGTATCGTCGATCCGCTGGCGCCCGTGCGTCGGAACGCCTCCGCGATTCCCGGTGTCGCGGCGGCCTCGATTGAGCGTCGCTTGCCGGGGACACTCTCCCTGTTGGTGTTGGAGGAATTGCCGGTGGCGCTCGTGATGCAGGAGGAGAAGCTGGTGCTGATGGATCGCCGTGGGCGCATCCTGCCGTTTGACCCGACGCGGGCACCGACATCGCTCCCCGTGGCCGAGCGGGATTCGGCAACCGCCGCCCTGCTGTCGGCGGTGCTCCGAGCCGATCCTGAATGGTATGGGCAGATCGAATCGGCCCGCCGCGATGGTGGCGATGTCCTGCTCGAGGATGGCCCGCATCGGGTGCGCATTCGTCCCGGTGCCTCGCTCGAAACGATCCGCGGCGTGACCGCGGTGCGCGCCTGGTTGACCACCGCCAATCGCCCGTGGCAGGAGCTCGATGCCCGCTTTGCCGATCGCGCCTTCGTGAAGTGGGCAACGTCGTGAGCACCGTCGCCGTGCAGCGGCTCGTCGCCGCCCTCGACCTCGGGAGCACCAAGATCACCGCCATCATTGGCGAGGTGACCGGCGACTCCCGCTCGTGGGGGCTCCGCATCCTCGGCGTCGGCAGCGAACGGTCCACTGGCGTGCGTCGCGGGGTCATTCGCGACTTCGAAGAGACGGTCCGCGCGGTGACCAAGGCGATGACGGATGCCGAACGGATCGCCGGGCTCGAGGTCGGGACGGTCTATGTCGGGGCGGGCGGGGAGCAGATCGCCCAGCGGATCTCCCACGGCGTCGCCAGCATCACGGGCAGCGAAGTCCGCACCTCCGATCTGGCCCGTGTGAACGACGTCGCCTCGTCGGTCTCGTTCGGCCACGACCAGGAACTGCTCCACGCCATCCCGCACGACTATCTCGTGGACGGCCAGGCTGGCTACGCCGACCCGATCGGAATGGCCGGCGAGCGTGTCGAGGCGGAGGTCTACATCCTCACGGCCCGCTCCAGCGCCTTGGCGCACCAGCGGAAAGCCATCGAAAAGGCGGGGTGGAACGTCGGGGAAGTGGTGGTGGAACCGCTCGCGGCCTCGTTGGCGGTCCTGACCCCCGAGGAGCGGGAAATGGGGTCAGTTCTCGTGGACCTTGGCGGAGGGAGTACCTCTGTCGCCATCTTTCAGGGTGGGAAGCTCCGCCATACCGCCTCCCTCCGCTTTGCGGGGGGGCACCTGACTTCCGATCTGGTCCATGGCCTTGGGGTGACCCAGGCCGAGGCGGAGCGGATCAAGGAAAAGTGGGGCGCGGCCTACGAGCCGTTGATCCCGGAGAACGAAGTCGTGGAAGTCGTCCTGACGGGGGGGCAGGGGCCCCGGCAGGTGAAGCGCCAGTTGATTGCTCACATCATGCACGCCCGGCTCCAGGAGGTTCTGGAGCTGGCCTACGACGAAGTGACCCGCGCCGGCTGGGCGATGGCCGGGTTGCCGTGCGGCGTGGTGGTGACGGGTGGCGGGGCGGCGGCCCCAGGCATCGTCGAGCTGACGAGAGACGTCTTCGCGGCACCGGTACGGATCGGGGTGCCTGCGGACCAGTTGCGAGGTTTGGTGGACAGAGTGGCATCGCCGGGCCTCGCGGTTCCGGTCGGACTGGCCCTCTGGGGTGCACGACAGGTGGCGATGGGTGGGGGCTTCGGCGCCGGGGGCAAGTCATCGCCCGCCGTTGGCCGGGTGCTCGAACCAGTGCGACGCTGGTTGCAGGATTTCTTCTGACCGACCCTCGGGGGGGTGCGGCATGGCGGACGGGATGATCTTCGAGCTCGAAGAGCAGTCAGCGCAGAATGCACGGATGAAGGTCGTTGGCGTCGGCGGGGGTGGCGGAAATGCCGTCAACCGCATGATTGCCGAGGCCCTCAGCGGCGTGCAGTTCATTTCGGTCAACACCGATGCCCAGGCCCTCGCGGCCTCGCGGTCCGACATCAAGGTGCAGATCGGCAAGAAGCTGACGCGCGGCCTCGGCGCCGGCGCCCGTCCCGAAATCGGCCGTCAGGCGATCGAGGAGAATCGGGACGAGGTGCTTGAGCATCTCCAAGGGGCGGACCTGGTCTTCGTCACCTGCGGCATGGGTGGTGGCACCGGCACGGGCGCTGCACCGATTATTGCACAGATCGCCAAGGACATCGGCGCCCTCACCGTCGGCATCGTCACCAAGCCGTTCCTCTTCGAGGGGCGGAAGCGGATGAAGCAGGCCGAAATGGGGATCACCGAGCTTCGGCGAAACGTTGACACGATGATTGTCGTACCGAACGAACGGCTGCTCGCGGTGGTTGGGAAGGGCATTCCCTTCCAGGACGCCCTCAAGAAGGCCGACGAAGTGTTGCTGAATGCAACGCGCGGGATTGCCTCCTTGATCACCAGTACCGGCATCATCAACGTAGATTTCGCGGATGTACGGACGGTGATGCAGAACGGCGGCGCGGCACTGATGGGCACCGGCGTGGCCACCGGCGAGAATCGGGCGCTCGAGGCGGCGCAGCAGGCGATCTCGTCGCCACTGCTCGACAACGTCTCGATCAACGGCGCCAGCGGCGTGCTGATCAACATCATCGGCGGCGACGACCTCACCCTCGGCGAGGCGACGCAGATCAGCGGCATCATTCACGACGCCGTGGGCGACGACGCCCAGATCATCTTCGGTGCCGGGAACGACTCGCGCTGCAATGGCGAGATCCGCGTGACGGTGATCGCGACGGGCTTCGATCGGGCCGTGACGGGTGAGCCGGTGGTCGAGCGGAACGTGAACCCGCAGGTGCTGCCGTTCTCACCGCGGCGCCAGGCCGGCGTCACGCCGCCGGCCGCACCGAGCCAGCAGTCAACGCCGGCAGCCCAGCAGCCCACGGTGACGCCACCGCGGACCGCGCCGGTGCAGCAGCCGTTCGTTCGTCCGGTGCAACCGCCGAAGCCGGCGACGCCCGATGTGTCCGACATGGAAATTCCGACCTTTATCAGGCGGCAAATGGATTGATGCGTTTCCAGATTCCCCGATTTCCTCTCGCCGCCGCCGTGCTCGCGGTGGCCGCGCTGATCGTGTCGCGCGGCGACTATCCGTGGCAGCGTCTCTCCGACGTGCCGACGACTGGCGCGATCGTCGTGTCCGATCCGTACCATACGGTGAGCGACACCCTGCAGCGTGGGGAAACGATCGGGGCGCTGCTCGCGCGCCACGGCGTGATCGGGTTGGATCTGTCGGCGTTGGCCAGTGCGCTCCGCTTCGACCCGCGCCGCTTCCGCGCCGGGCAGGTCTTTTCGGTGCGCCGCGGTGGGGCCGCCGATGAGGCGACCCAGGTGGAATTTCGCGCCTCACCGGAACAGCGGGTGCAGTTCATCCGGACCGCCAACGGCGAGTGGCGCGGGAACGCCGTCAAGGTCTACTGGAGCACCGACACGATCCGCCTCGGCGCAACGATCACGTCGAGTCTCTTCAACGCCATCGACGACGAAGTCAGCGACGCGACCCTCGACCGTCAGGAGCGGGCCAACGTCGTCTACGCGCTCGCCGACGTCTTTTCCTACTCGGTCGACTTCTCGCGTGACATCCAGCAGGGCGATCGTTTCACGGCGGTGGTCGAGCGGCGCACCTCGGACGAAGGCGAGACCCGCTTTGGCCGCATCCTCGCGGGTGAACTGAGTGTGGGTGGCAAGGCGATCGCGGCGTACAACTATCGCAACGGTGGCCAGAACGCCTTCTACGACGCTGCGGGCAACGCGCTCAAGCGTGCCTTCCTCGCGGCACCGGTCGAGTTCCGCTACATCTCGAGCGGTCTCTCGCGCGCCCGCTTTCATCCGGTGCTGGGCGTCTTCCGCAAGCATGACGGGATCGACTATTCCGCCGCCGCGGGCACCCCGGTCCATGCGGCCGCCGAAGGGACGATCCTGCGCGCGGGGTGGGCCGGCGGTTACGGCAGACTGATCGAGATCCGCCACCGCAATGGCATCGTCACGCGGTACGGGCACCTCTCGGTCATCGGGCCCGCGATCCGTCCTGGCGCGCACGTCGGCCAGGGCGACTTCATCGGCAAGGTCGGCTCGAGCGGTCTCTCGACCGCCCCGCACCTGCATTACGAGTTCCGCGTTGATGGCACCGCCCGCGACCCGCGCAGCGTCAAGATGGACACCGGCGCACCGCTGCCAGCGGGCGACCTGGTGGCGTTTCGCCAGGAACGCGATCGGCTCCGCGCGCTGCTTGGGCCCTCGCTCGCGTCGCCGCCGGCCCGCGGCTCCCTCGCCGAGTAGCCCTTCCCACCGATTGATGGACCTCTATCCCGCCATTGACCTGCGCGGCGGACAAGTCGTTCGCCTCGCGCAGGGGGAAGCCGCTCGCGAAACCGTCTATGGCCACGATCCCGTGGCCCAGGCGGAACAGTTCGTTCTGGCCGGCGCCCGTTGGCTCCATGTCGTCGACCTCAATCGTGCCTTCGGTGACGGCGACAACGACACGGCGATCGCCGAGATCGTGCGCCGGTTCGGCGATCGGCTGCAGGTCCAGCTCGGCGGTGGCATTCGCGAGGTCGCGCGGGCCGAGGCCGTGGTCCAGCTCGGCGTCTCGCGCGTGGTGATCGGCACGGCGGCCGTCGACCAGCCGGCGCTCGTCGATGCCGTGGTCCGCGCAATCGGTGGCGACCGCGTGGCGGTCGGGATCGATGCGCGCGATGGTCGGGTGGCGGTGCGCGGCTGGGTCGAGACATCCGCCGTGCGCGCCACCGAGCTCGCCGCGCGCGTCGCGGGGCAGGGCGTGCACACCGTGATCCATACCGACATTGCGCGCGACGGGATGCTGAGCGGGCCGAACCTCGACGAAGCGCTCGCGTTGCAGACCAAGGGGCCGCGGGTGATCGTGAGCGGCGGCGTGGCCTCGATCGCCGATCTGCAGGCCATCGCACGCGCAGGACTCGCGGGGGCCATCACCGGGCGCGCGATCTACGAGGGACGCTTCACCCTCGCCGAGGCGCTCGCCGCCCTGGCGAGCTGACCGCCGTGGCTACCCTCCCCGCCATCGTCGTGGCCCTGGTGGCCGGTGGCGCAATGGCGTGGTGGAGCTACCGAGGTCGCACGGCGCAGCCGCTCGCCATGGCGGCGGCGGTTTGCCGGACACTCGGCGCCGCACTCCTGGTCCTCCTCCTCCTCAATCCGACACTCTCCTCCCGGCTGCTCACGCAGCGTCCGCTGATCCTGCTCGACCATTCCGTCTCGATGCTCGCGCAGCGCGGCCAGGGCTCGGCGGCTCGCGCGGCGGCGGCCGCGCTGGGCGACACCGTCGCCTTCGGCGACCTCGCGCCTGGTGAAGCGGGTGGGCGCAGCATGCTTGGGGCGGCATTGCCCGCGGCACTCGCCAGCGGCCGGCCGGTCACGGTCGTGACCGATGGCGAAATCGGTGACGCCGACGCGCTGCCGACCGAGCTGCTTGCGACGACCACGGTGCGCCTCTTTCCGCGCGGCCCTGGGGATGACGTGGCGCTGGTCGAGGTTCGTGGTCCCGAACGGTTGGCTGCAGGCGATTCGCTGCATCTGCGGGTCGAAGCGCGGCGAGTGGGCGCGGCACCCGACAGCACGCGGATCGAGATTCGCGACGGTGCCCAACTGCTGCAGGCCGCGACGATCAGGCTGGGCAGTACCGGGCGCGGCGTCGTGGACCTTGCGATGGCCATGCCGTCGGCGAGTGTCGGGCTGCGGTGGCTGGAGATCCGTCGCGTCGGTGCCGCCGATGCGGAAGCCGGGGACGATCTTCGTTGGTGGGCGGTCCGCGTGACCCCGTCACCGGGGGTGGTGGTGTTGGCGAGTGCACCGGACTGGGACGGACGTTTCCTGTATCGCGCACTCCGCGATGTCACCGAGGCCCCCGTCCGTGGTTACGCCCAGTTGCAGCCGGGGCAGTGGCGCCGGATGGACGATCTCCGTCGTGTGCCGGCCGCCGAGGTGCAGGCGGCGGCACGAGCCGCCGATCTGCTCGCCGTGCGCGGTGAGGTCGAACCTTGGCGTCGCAGCGGCCGCGCACGGCTCCTCTGGCCCGTCGCGGCGATGGCGGGAGACTGGTACCTCGCGCCGAGCGCCTCCTCACCGGTCGCGGGCGGCTTTGCCGGGGGCGATGCCGATTCGTTGCCGCCTGCCGTCGCCGTGACGCCCCTCGGCGCCGAGGCGACCTCGGCATGGGTCGGCGCCACCGCGCGACTCGCGCGGCGCGGGAGCGATGTCCCCGTGATCGGCGGACAGCAGGGGCGGGACGGCCGCACCGTCACCTTCGGCGCGGACGGCCTCTTCCGATGGGGCTTTCGGGGTGGGGTGTCCGAGCAGGTGTGGCGCGCCCTCGTGGCCGATGCGGCGGCGTGGTTGCTGGCAACGCCCGATTCGGCGAGCGCAGCCATCCGGCCGATCGCCCTGGTGACGCCGCGGGGGCGGGCGGTCCGGTTTCGCTGGGTTGGCAGTCGGGCGCCGGAACCCGTCGCCATCACCCTCCGCGACTCGGCGCGAACTCGAGTCGACACCCTGCGCTTCGACGCCGGCGGAGAGGCCTCCATTCCGTTGCCGGTTGGTCGCTATCGCTACCTCGTGGCCGATGGCGGTGGTAGCGGGGACTTCGGCGTGGAGCCCTACGCCGACGAACTGGTCCCGACCCCGGTGACCCTCACGGAGCGGCGGGCGACGGTCGCGACGGCCTCGACCGGGCGTGGTGCTCGCGAATGGCCCGCGCTGTTCCTGCTGATCGTCCTCGCCTTCGGGGCGGAGTGGCTCCTCCGCCGCCGACTCGGCATGCGCTAGGATTCGGCATCACATGTTCAGGATGAAATGATGGCACGACTCGGGGAAAAACTCGGACTCTGGCAACGGATCAAGCGGCTGGCGCTCACGGACGTGGGGGCGCTCGCACGCGGCCTCAATGCCGACGATCTCGAACAGATGGAGCGCGTGCTGATCGAGGCCGATTTCGGCGTGCCCGCCACGCTCGACCTGGTTGCCTTCCTCGAGGGCGAGGTGCGCAAGGGGAAGTTGAAGACCGATGTGCAGTTGCGCGACGCCGTCGTGACGCAATTGGGCGCAATGCTTGCCGGTCCGTCGGACCCCGCGAGGCTTGAGTCTCCCGCGAGCGGTCCGACTGTCGTCCTCGTGGTCGGCGTGAATGGCGTGGGGAAGACCACCTCGGTCGCGAAGCTCGCGCGCCGGCTTCAGCAGGAGGGAAAGAAGGTGCTCCTCGGCGCGGCAGACACGTATCGCGCCGGCGCCGTCGCGCAGCTTGAGACCTGGGCCGCACGACTCGGCATCGAATGCGTCTCGGGCGCGTCGGGGGGCGACCCGGCGGCGGTGGCGTACGATGCGGTCGAGGCGGCGATTGCCCGGAATGTCGACGTGGTGGTGATCGACACCGCGGGGCGTCTGCACACGCAGGACGGCCTGATGGCAGAGCTCAGCAAGGTGGTGCGTGTCGTGGCGAAGAAGCTGCCCGGCGCGCCGCACGAAGTCTTTCTGGTGCTCGATGGCACCGTCGGCCAGAATGCGGTGCAGCAGGGGAAACTCTTCGGCAAGGTGGTGTCGCCGACCGGACTGGTGATCACC
Organism: Gemmatimonadota bacterium; assembly: GCA_016720805.1. Lineage (NCBI taxonomy): Bacteria > Pseudomonadati > Gemmatimonadota > Gemmatimonadota bacterium. The sequence goes on from JADKJZ010000014.1 coordinate 1,100,203, forward strand.
AAGCTCGATGGCACTGCCCGCGGCGGCGCGATCGTGGCACTTCGTCGGGAGCTCAACGTACCGATCCGCTTCGTCGGGACCGGCGAGACGGTGGATGACTTCGCGCCGTTCGATCCGCGGGCCTGGGCGGAGACGCTCTTTGACTGAGGCACGCCCAACGCCGTGGCGCGCCCCATCGGCCGTCCTCGCCATGCTCGTGGCGGGGACGGCCGCGGTCTTGGTGGGCTATGGGGCGGCGTGGCTGCCAGGCGGCGCGCCACCGTGGGCCAGTTGGGCGATGGTCATCGGCATGGCGCTGCTGTTGCCGGGCACGCTCTTGCTGGGCGCACTGCGACGTGGTCGGAACAGCGTTCGCCTGGTGCTGATCGCGCTGGCACTCGGCCTCCTGCTGGTCGTGGCGTTCGGCGCGGCGTTGCTGCTGCCGGCCGCTGGTGCGGAAGAGGCCCTGTTCCTCGGCCTGCCGCGGCGCGCGGCGATCATCGTCTACGGCGTCGGGCTCGTGCCGCTCCTCTTCCTGCCGTGGGCGTTCGCGCGTGACTTCCGTGACTTCGGACTCGATGAGGCCCGCCTGGACGCGCTCCGGCGCGAGTGTGCGCGGGTCGGCCCGCCTCGGGAGCCGCGACCATGATCGTCGCCGTGGCGATCGGCTACCTCGCGCTCTGTCTGCTGATCGGGGCGTGGGCCGCGCGCCGCACGCACTCGGCGCAGGACTTCTTCGTCGCTGGCGCGGGGATCGGGCTGTGGCCGTTGGCGATCGCATCGATGGCGGCCACACTGTCGGGCTTCGCGTTCATTGGCGGTCCCGGCTTGCTCTACAGCGTGGGTACCGGTGCGCTCTTCATTGTGCTGCCTGCCGGCATCACCGGGGCACTGAGTGCCTGGCTGCTGGGGAGTCGGATGCGCCTGCTGGGCGAAGTGCGGGGCCTGATGACCGTCCCCGACGCGATCGGCGTGCGGTACCGGTCGCGGGCCGCGCAGGGGCTCTCGGCGCTCGCCATCCTGGTGGCGACGATCGGATACCTTGCGACCAACCTGCTCGCGCTCGGCCTGATCATCGACGCGATCTTCCACACGGGGCTCCCGCTGGGGATCGTGATCGGCGCGGTGGTGGTGGTGGCCTACTCGGCCGCCGGAGGCATCCTCGCCGGCATCTACACCGATCTGGTGCAGGGGGCCATCATGGCGCTCGCCTCGATGCTGGTCTTCGGCGCGGCGATGACCAGCGGTGGGGGGCTCGGCGGCATCTCGCGGACCATCCTGGCGCATGAGCCGATGCTGCTCGGGCCGTGGGGGAAATTCACCCCGCTGGCGGCGCTCTCCTTCTTCTTCGTATTCGCCCTGGGCACGCTGGGCCAGCCGCACGTGATCCACAAGTACTACATGCTGCGCGATCCTCGTCGGTTGCGGTGGTACCCGTTGCTGATGACCGGGGCGATGGTGGTGACGCTGCTGCTCTACTTTGGCGTGGGTGTCGCGATCAAGGCCGCGGTCCTGCGGGGTGACGTCCCGCCGCTGGCGAGGGGGGATGACGCCACCCCGACCTTCCTGCTGCGCTACACGGCCCCCTGGCTCGCGGGGCTCGTCTTCAGCGGCGTCGCCGCTGCGATCATGAGTACCGTCAATTCCTTCTTCAGCGTCGGCGCGGCCGCGATCACGCACGATCTTCCCGTGGCATTCGGACGTCGCGCCACAAACGAGTTGCGAGGTGGCCGGATGGCGACGCTCGCGTTGGCGGTCCTCGCGACATTGCTTGCCCTCGGCAGCGGCCAGGCCGTGGCCCTCCTCGGCGTCTTCGGCTGGGGGCTCTTTGCCTCGACCCTCGTACCGGCACTCGCCATCGGACTGAACTGGCCAGGAGCCACCCGGAAGGGGGCCCTCGCCTCGATCGGCGTCGGTCTGGTGACCACCCTCCTCTTCGAGACCCTCGCCTGGGCCAAGGCCTACACCTTCCCGGCCGGCGTCACGGTCTCGGGACTCTCCCTGATCCTGGCGATGGCCACCTTCTTCGCGGTGTCGTGGCTGACGCGCGACGAGGCGGAGGGAGATCTCGATGCGGACGTGCGGGTGATCATCGAAAGCTGAAGGGTCGTTACGATGATCGATCATCGATCATCGATCATCGATCGTCGAATCTCTCTTATCTTGGTCTCATGGCCCAACTCCGCCTCGACACTCCCATCCAGTTCCTGAAAGGCATCGGCGAGAAGCGCGCCGACGCCTTCGCGCGGCTGGGCGTGGTGTCGGTGCACGACCTGCTGCACCACCTGCCGCATCGCTACATCGACGCCTCGACCACCACGCCGCTCGCGCAGGCGCGTGTCGGCGATGATGTGGCGTGCATCGGTACGGTCGTCAGCAAGGGGGTGCTGCCGACGCGGAAGGGGCTGCGGGTCTTCCATGCCGTGCTCAAGGATGCGAGCGGGTTGCTGGAGTGTGCCTGGCCCGGGCAGGCGTTCCTCGACCGGACGCTGGCCGTGGGGCAGTTGATCCTCGTGGCAGGCCCGATCCGCTTCTATCACGGCCGGCAGATGGCACCGCGCGAGCTGGTGATTCTCGGCGACGCCGACGATCCGGCTGCCGCGGGGCGGATCCTCCCGGTCTATCCCGCCACCGAGGGGCTCTCGCACAAGCAGATCCGCGCGCTGATGGAGACGCACCTCGACACCCTCTCGCCGTTGGTGCCGGACGTCCTCGACCCGACGCTGCGCGACCGCTTTGCGTTGCCGTCATTGGCGGATGCACTGCGGGCTGTGCACCGCCCGACGACGATGGCGGAGGCGGAGTCGGGACGGCGCCGGTTGGCACTGGACGAACTGCTCGACCTGCAGCTCATGTTGGCGCGCGCTCGTCACGTGGCGCGCCATGGGCAGCGCGGCCAGACCTTCACGCTGCACAAGACCTTCACGTCACAGCTGCGCGAGGCGCTGCCGTGGCCGCTCACCGGCGACCAGAAGAAGGCGATCCGCGAGATCTTCGAGGACATGACGCACGAGGAGCGGATGCACCGCCTCGTGATGGGCGATGTCGGCACCGGGAAGACGGTGGTGGCGCTCTTCGCAATGCTGCTGGCGCTGGAGAACGACTGCCAGGCCGCCCTGATGGCGCCGACGGAACTGCTCGCCGAGCAACACCACCGGACGCTCACGACGCTGCTCGCCCCGCTTGGGCTCGTGCCGGAGCTGCTGCTCGGGCGACTGACCGCAGCCGAGAAGAAGGCGGCGCACGCCCGGCTGCGCACCGGTGCCACGAAGCTGGTTGTCGGGACGCATGCACTCGTGCAGGAGTCGGTGGCCTTCCAGCGCCTCGGCCTGGTGGTGATCGACGAACAGCACCGCTTCGGGGTGGAGCAACGCGCTGCGCTGATGGGGAAGGGGGAGGCACCCGACGTGCTGCTGTTGACCGCCACGCCTATCCCGCGCTCGTTGGCACTGACGCGCTACGGCGACCTCGATGCCTCGCTGCTCAAGGAGCGGCCGCCTGGGCGCGGCACCATCCGCACCGCCGTCCGCACGCCGTCGCAACGTCGGCGGGTCTTCGAGTTCCTGCGCGAGACGGCACTCAAGGGCGGGCAGGTCTACATCGTCCTGCCGGTGATCGAGGAGTCGGAGAAGGCCGACCTGCGCGCGGCGCAGACGATGGCGACCTCGCTCACGGCGCAGTGGCCGGATGTGACGGTCGGACTGGTGCATGGCCGGCTCAAGGCACCAGAGCGTGATCAGGTCATGCGCGACTTCCGCGACGGCAAGATCGGCGTGCTGGTCGCCACCACGGTGATCGAGGTCGGGATCGACGTCGCGAATGCGACGGTCATGGTCATCGAGCATCCGGAGCGCTTCGGGCTGGCGCAGTTGCACCAGCTCCGCGGCCGCGTCGGACGGGGGAGCGGCGACTCGCACAGCATCCTGCTCACCGTCGGCGAGGACGTCCCGGAGCGGCTCCGGGCGTTCTCGAAGACCGACGACGGCTTCGCGATCGCCGAGCTCGACTTGCAGGAGCGCCGGCAAGGCGACCTGCTCGGCGCCCGGCAGTCCGGCGGCGTCGACTTCAAGGTGGCCCGCTTCCCGGACGACACCGACCTGCTCACCGAGGCGCGCGCCCTCGCGCGCACGATTCTCGACGCCGACCCGACCCTGGACCGCCGCGAGCATCAGGCGCTGAAGGATCGGGTGGTGACGCGGTATCCGAGGGGGGAGACGTTGTTTAGGGTGGGATGATGGATGATGGATGATGGATGATGGATGATCGATGGCCTGTCTCGGAGTTGTCATCCTGAGCGTAATGGCCCGAAGGGCCGCGCAGTCGAAGGACCTACGACCTACGACCTACGACGTACGACCCTAACAACCAACGACCAACGACTAACGGCTCTCCGTGTACTCCACCTGCCTCTTCTGCACCAAGGACCTCGGCACCAACGAGGTGATCGAGACGCTGCCCATCGGGCGGCGGCTCGCCTTTGATGCGTCGCAGGGTCGGCTCTGGGTGGTGTGCCGGCACTGCGCCAAGTGGAACCTGGTGCCGTTCGAGTCGCGGCTCGAGAGCATCGACGCGTGCGAGCGACTCTTCCGCGACACGCCGACGCGGTACTCGACCGACAACATCGGCTTGGCGCGGGTGAAGGAGGGCTTGGAGCTGGTGCGGATCGGGCCGGCGCAGCGGCCGGAGTTTGCGGGGTGGCGGTATGGGGACCAGTTCAGGCGACGGCGTCGGCGGAACCTCCTGATCGGTGTTGGCGGCGCGGCGTTAGTGGGTGGGGCAGTGTTGGCACCTGGCCTGTCTGGCGGCATGGGAGCGCTTGCAGCGGTGTTCGCCTATCAATGGGGCGACGTCGCATTCGCAGCACTCAGAGCTTCCCGAGGCCGGATGGCGGTCGTCGATCCTCGGAATGGCGTCCGCCAGACACTCTGGCGAACGGCGATGACGAGCGCGCGCGTCGCGTGGCGGGATAGCACGCCCGTGTTGCGCGTCATGCCCCTCCTCAGCCGGAAGCTCGAGTGGCACGGCGATGACGTCCCTCGCATCGGTCAACGGGTTATGGCCGGGGTCAACTTGCTCGACGGGGGCCGGAAGGCACTGGCGGCGGCGACCACAATACTGGGAGACCACCACGGCGATCTTTCGAGCTGGATGATGCTTCGGTCGAAGGAGCCGGGTTTCGTCGATCCGCGCACCGGGAGCTCCCCGGTCTTCGCCGCGAATCGTGCCGACTATTGGCAGGGATATGGCGAACCCATGCTCATCATCGGCAAGCTTCCCGAGGTCGAGCGGCTGGCCGTAGAGATGTACTTCGCCGAATCCGCCGAACGCAACTACCTCGAGGGTGAGCTCACACTTCTCGAGCGCGAATGGCGTCAGGCGGAGCAACTCGCGAAGATTGCCGATGGGCTGGCGCTGGAGTAGGCGAGAAGCGAGAAGCGAGAAGCGATAAGGGCCAAGTGCATTCGCGAGCACGCAGGTCCTTCGACTGCGCAGCCCTGCGGGCTGCTTCGCTCAGGATGACATAACTCCTACGACCTACGACTTACGACCTACGACCTACGACCTACGACTTACGACCTACGACGTACGACCCTAACGACCAACGACTAACGACTAACGACTCTCCGTGTACTCCACCTGCCTCTTCTGCACCAAGGACCTCGGCACCAACGAGGTGATCGAGACGTTGCCCATCGGGCGGCGGCTCGCCTTTGATGCGTCGCAGGGTCGGCTCTGGGTGGTGTGCCGGCACTGCGCCAAGTGGAACCTGGTGCCGTTCGAGTCGCGGCTCGAGAGCATCGACGCGTGCGAGCGACTCTTCCGCGACACGCCGACGCGGTACTCGACCGACAACATCGGCTTGGCGCGGGTGAAGGAGGGCTTGGAGCTGGTGCGGATCGGGCCGGCGCAGCGGCCGGAGTTTGCGGGGTGGCGGTATGGGGAGCAGTACAACCGCCGTCGGCGGAATGCCTATCTGATCGGGGGCGCGGGCGTGGTGGTTGGAATGGGGGCGATCGCCGCGCTGAGCGCGTTCGGCTTTGCGGCGGCCAGTGGTGGCTATCTCAGCTATCAACTCGTGAAGGCAGGATGGGATGCCGGGCTGAATCGCCAGGCCAGGTTTCTGCTCCCCGATCCCGATCCCGCCGCGCGCGAGACGGTGCGACTCGATCGCAGTCACCTGAAGCACGCCACGATTTCCTGGGAAGACGGCACGCCATCGCTGGACCTTCCCCACCCGAAGCACCTCAAGAAGGGGGACTTCGTCCTCTCCTACCGCGGTGCCGAGCTGCAGTCGGTGGGGCGTCGGGCTGTCGCTGGCCTCAACCTGCTTGTTGGCGGACGATCCCAGTTGCAGGAAGGCAGCCGGATCCTCGCGGAGAATCACGGCGATCTCTCGGACTGGCTCCGCCGCCGCACCGTTGCACTCGCGGACGTCCCCAAGGCCGGAACCCCGAAACACTGGGTGAACTACACTGCCCCTTACCTTGTGCTCGACAAGCTCAACGCCGGTGACCGCATGGCCGTCGAACTCTGGATGAACGAGGACATCGAGCGGCAGTGGCTCGAGGGAGAGCTTACTCTTCTGGAGCGCGAATGGCGTCAGGCGGAGGAGCTGGCCAAGATCAGCGATGCGCTGGCGCTGCCGGAGACGGCGGATGAGGAACTCGCGAAACGGAAGGGGTAAGTGCATTCGCGAGCACGCAGCTCCCTCGCTGCGCTCGGGATGACATCGATCATCGACCATCGATGATCGATCATCGAGCCCTGGGGAGTGTTTCTCATTTACTCAACCTGTCTTTTCTGCACCAAGGACCTCGGCACCAACGACGTCCTCGAGACCCTGCCCATCGGCCGGCGCATCGCGTTTGATGCGGCGGAGGGGCGGTTGTGGGTCGTGTGCCGGCATTGTGCCAAGTGGAACCTGGTGCCGTTCGACTCGCGCCTCGAAACGATTGACGATTGCGAGCGGCTCTTCCGCAGCACCACGATGCGCTACTCGACCGACAACATCGGGCTGGCGCGCGTGAAGGAAGGGCTCGAGCTGGTGCGGATCGGTGAGGCGCAGCGGCCCGAGTTCGCGGGGTGGCGCTACGGCGACTCGTTCGGGCGCCGCCGCCGCCGCAACCTCCTGATTGCCGGCGGGGTCGCCGCAGCGGGGATCGCGGTGGTCTCCGGCGGACTCGCGATGGGCGTCTCCTTCGGCATGCTCGGCCAGCTCCCGAACTACTACAACCTCTTTGTGGTGAATCGTCGCGTCACGGTGCGGGTGCCACGCGCCGACGGCCCACCGATCGAGCTGTCCGACGCGCTCGCCTCGAAGGCACGTCTCGTGCGCCGACCGAACAACGAGTGGCTAATCCGCACCAAGGTGATGGAAGAGTCCAGCATGAGTCGCAAGCTTCGGAAGGCCGGGTCGCAGGAGATCGAGTTCACCGGTGCGGAGGCCGAACAGCTACTTGCCGGCGTGCTCGTGCGCCTGAATCGGTGGGGCGGGACCCAACGCACCGTACGCGAGGCGGTCGACCTGGTCGAACGACAGGGCGACAGCGCCGGCGTCATCGCGGGCCCGTTCTCACCGGTGATGGATGGCAGCGGCTCACAGCTGCTCGCCAAGACCCCGTCCGAATGGCGCCTCGCCGCCGAGATCGCGCTCAATGAGAGCTCGGAACGCCTCGCCCTCGCCGGCGAACTGCGGGTGCTGGAATGGCAGTGGAAGGAAGCCGATCGGCTCGCGAAGATCAGCGACTCGCTGGCGGTGCCGGAGTCGATCGACGAGGAGTTGGCCCGGCGGAAGGATGATCGATGATCGATGATCGATCATCGACTTCTGTCACCCAACTGTCATCTTGTCGCCATCTGTCGCCCCAATATTCGAAAATCTCCACCCCATCCATGTACTCCACCTGTCTCCTCTGTGCCGACTCGTTGGGGACGAACGCCGTCCTCGAGACGCTCCCCGTGGGGCGGCGCCTGGCGTTTGACCCGGCCAAGGGACGGCTCTGGGTCGTCTGCCCCGGCTGTGCCCGATGGAACCTGGTTCCCTTCGACAATCGGCTCGAGGCGATCGACGAGTGCGAGCGCCACTTCCGCGACACCCGCGTTCGCTTCTCCACCGGGACGATCGGCATGGCCCGGATGCCGGACGGCACCGAACTGGTGCGGATCGGCGAGGCGCTTCGTCCCGAGTTCGCGGCGTGGCGGTACGGCCGCGAGCTGTTGCGTCGGCGGCGGCGTGCCCTCCCATTCGGGACGCAGCGCGAGCACACCGGCGTGGCGGCGTGGATCTCCGATGTGGCCACGATGGTCGGCACGCTGATCGCCATCCCCTTCCTCGAGGGAGCGATCGGCCCGCGCCACGCCGTGAGCGCCGTGCGCCTCGTGCGCGATCCGTGGACCGGCAACCTGCTCCGCGTCCGCGCGCTGGCGATGGTGCGCTCCGTCCTGGCGCGCGAGGACGACCAGTGGCGGCTCGAAGTGCCCTATCGAAGCGAGCTCGACGTGGTGCTCGGCGACGATCCCCTCGCCATCACGTCCATCCGCGATCACCCCGCCGTCGGCTTCTTTCGGGGCGACAAGCTCTACGAGGGGCTCGCGAGGGTGCTGCCGACGATCGAGAGTCGCCTGCCGTCGGCGGGTGAGGTGCAGGAGGCGACCCGACTGCTCGAGCGGACCTCCGACGATCCGGCGATGCTCATCGGCTATGTCACCGGACGGCCGTTGCGCCTCGGGACCCGGGGACAGTTCCCGTTGGCCGACGTGGCACCGGAGATCCGGCTCGCGCTCGAGATGGCCTCGCATGAGGAGACCGAGCGCCGTGCGCTCGAAGGGGAGCTGAAGCTGCTCGAGCACGAGTGGCGCGAGGCGGAGCGACTCGCGGCCATCCTCGACGACCTCGCACTGCCCGCCGGAGGGCCCGATGCCGTCACGTGACGTCTATCTCCTGACGGTGTCCGCGGCTCCGCTCCTCGCGGCGCTGGTGGTGCTCTGCTGGATCGCCTCGCTCATCCGCCGCGACAGCTCACTCGTCGACCGGATCTGGGGACTCGGCTTCGTGCTGCTGGTGCACCATCACACGGCCTTCGCCGGGGAGGTCGGTGGCACGGTCGATCGGCTCTTCGCGGCACTGGTGGTGATCTGGGGGCTCAGGCTGACGTGGCACATCACCCATCGCAACTGGGGGCACGGCGAGGACCCCCGGTACGCCGCGATGCGCGCCAGGAACGGGGGCCGCTGGTGGTGGCAGAGCCTCTTCACCGTCTTCCTGCTTCAGGGGGCGCTGATGCTCCTGATCGGCCTTCCGCTCGCAGCGACGGCGACGCCTGGCGCAGCGTGGGGACGGGCGCTCGGCAGCCTGCTCTGGGCGGTGGGGTTTGCCTTCGAGGCCGGCGGTGACTGGCAGCTCGCCCGCTTCAAGGCCAACCCGGCCAACCGCGGCCAGGTCCTCGATACCGGCTTCTGGCGCTACACCCGCCACCCGAACTACTTCGGCGACGCCCTCCAGTGGTGGGGCTTATGGTGCTTTGCGGCGGCGACCGGCCTCTGGTGGACGATCGTCTCCCCGATCCTCATGACGCTGCTGCTCCTGAAGGTCTCCGGGGTGACCCTGCTGGAGTCGGCACTCGTCGACTCCAAGCCCGGCTATCGGGATTACGTCCGCCGAACACCGGCGTTCTTCCCGTGGTGGCCGCGGTCTGACGGCCGCGGATGAAGCCCCCTCATCCCTCACCCCTCACGAGTAAGGCGGCGATGGCGGGCACCTTTTACGTTTCACCCGTTCACCGTTCACCGTTCACCGTTCACCGGTCCTCCGCATGTCCTTCGTCCGCATCTCCGAACTCTCCCAGCATGTCGGCGCCGTCGTCACGGTGCCGGGCTGGGTCGTCACCACCCGTTCGTCGGGGAAGATCGCCTTCTGCGTGATGCGCGATGGCACCGGCTACCTGCAGACGGTGTTCCCGAAGAATGAGGTGATCGACGGGGCGTGGGAGCGCTTCGCGACGCTGACGCAGGAAGCCTGCATCACCGTCACCGGCACGGTGCGCGAGGACGCGCGCGCACCCGGCGGCTACGAGCTCACCGCGAGCGACGTGGTGGTGACGGCGCCGAGCGTCGACTATCCGATCTCGCCGAAGGAGCATGGCACCGCGTTCCTGTTCGAGCATCGGCATCTCTGGCTGCGCAGCAAGAAGCAGGTCGCCATCGCCCGCGTGCGTCACGAGATCGAGCAGGCGATCCACGACTTCTACTACGCGCGCGGCTTCATTCGCGTCGACACCCCGATCCTCACCGGCTCGATCGGCGAGCAGGCGGGCGAGCTCTTCGCGACGGAGTACTTCGACCTCGGCCAGGCCTACCTCGCGCAGACGGGACAGCTGTACGGCGAGGCCGCTGCCGCGGCACACGGAAAGATCTACACCTTCGGGCCGACGTTCCGCGCCGAGAAGAGCAAGACGCGCCGGCACCTGACCGAGTTCTGGATGATCGAGCCGGAAGTCGCCTTCAACGACTCCAACGCCAACATGGAGTTGCAGCAGGACTTTGTCTCGTACCTGGTCGAGCGTGCCCTCGAACGCCGCAAGGAAGAGCTCAAGGAACTGGAGCGCGACCTCGCGCCGCTGGAAAAGGTCACCGGGCCGTTCCCGCGGATCACCTACAGCGAGGCCATTGCCGCGCTGCAGGCCCAGGGCTCCGACATCCAGTGGGGCACCGACCTCGGCGCCGACGACGAGACCGCGCTCGCCAAGGCCTACGACAAGCCGCTCTTCGTGATGAACTATCCGAAGGAAGTGAAGGCGTTCTACATGAAGGAGAACCCGGACGATCCGCGCACGGTGCTGAACAACGACTGCCTCGCCCCGGAAGGCTACGGCGAAATCATCGGCGGGTCAGAGCGGGAAGGGGACTACGACAAGCTGCTGCAGCGGATCAAGGATCAGGGGCTCGATCCGGCCTCGTACGGCTGGTACCTCGACCTCCGGAAGTACGGCGGCTTCGTGCACAGCGGCTTCGGCCTCGGCCTCGAGCGCACCGTCGCCTGGATCTGCGGCATTCCGCACATTCGCGAGGCGATCGCGTTTCCGCGGCAGATTCACAGACTCTATCCGTGAGTCGCGGTATTCCGCTTCGGGATGATGGATGATAGATCATGGATGATGGATTGTTCGTTCCGCGACGGCCATCCATCATCCATCATCCATCATCCATCATCCTTCGTTTCGCTTCACCTCATCCCAAATCACATCCAGCTCCTCCAGCGTCGCGTCGCCGAGCACCACGCTTCGCTCGGCGGCGATCGTCTCGATCGCCTCGAAGCGGCGGCGGAACTTGGCGTTGGCACGGTCGAGGGCGATCCCTGGCTGGACGCCGGCCTTGCGGGCCAGGTTGACGACCGCGAAGAGCAGGTCGCCGATCTCCTCGGTGAGCGCTGTCGGGTCGTCGGTACCGATGACCAGCTCGGCCTCCACCTCGGCGAGCTCCTCGGCCACCTTCTGCAACGGCCCGCGCGTGTCGGGCCAGTCGAAGCCGACGCCGGCGGCCCGCTCCTGCAGCCGGTAGGCCATGAGGAGCTCGGGCAGCGTGGTCGGGAGGCCACCGAGGGTGCCTCGACTGGTCGGCCGTTCCCGCGCCTTCAGCGTTTCCCATCGCTCCCGTTCTCCGAGGTCGAAGAGGTGGGGGTGGCGGCGCTGCATCTTGCCGACCAGGTCATCGGCGATGTCGTCCGGGCTAAATTCCCCGGTCTCCGCGCCCAGCACGAGCTGCCAGGCGAGGTGGAGCATCAGGTCGGCGACCTCTTCGCGGATGGCGGCGGGCTGGTCGCTGCTGAGGGCGGCCGCGAGTTCGTGCGCTTCCTCGATCAGGTAGGGGCGCAGCGTCTGCCGGGTCTGGACCCGGTCCCAGGGACACCGCTCGCGCAGGTCCGCCACCATCGCCACCGCCCTGCCGAGGGCCGATTCGTCTTGCATCCGTTCTCCGGGAGTCCTAGTCTCCGATGGTGCATAATCCCGTGACCCCCGATACCGCCCGGGCCTGGGTGGACGTCGATCTCGATGCCGTCGTCCGCAATGCCCGTTCCTTTGCGGCGCGGACCGGCGTCCCGATGCTGCCGATGGTCAAGGCCGATGGCTATGGCCTCGGCGCCGTCGCCGTGGCCCGTGCCCTCGCCGAGGTGGAGCCCTGGGGCTACGGCGTCGCGACCATCGACGAGGCACGCGAACTCCATGTCAACGGTGTCCTCCGGCCGATCCTGATCTGCTCGCCGATGCTGCCGGACCTGGCAGAGGCGACCGCCTCGGTGGCTGCGCGTCCGACGATCGGCAACCTCGAGGGACTCCGCGCCTGGCTCGCCCTCGGCGATCGACCCTTTCACCTCGAAGTCGATACCGGAATGTCGCGTTCCGGCTTGCGGTGGGACGATGTCACGCAGCTCATGGACGCGCGTAATCTGCTTGCCTCGGCAGCCGGATGGGAGGGAGTCTATACCCACTTCCACTCGGCCGAGGGGGACGATCTCGCAACCGCCGACCAGTGGCGCCGGTTGCAGCAGGCGATCACCACCCTCGGCCGCCGCCCGCCGCTGGTGCATGCCGCCAACTCGGCCGCCGGGGGTGCCGGTCCCTCCTACGCCGCCGATCTGACGCGGCCAGGCATCCATCTTTATGGAGGGCGCCTGTCGGGACTCGATGCCGTTCCGGTCGCGGCGGTTCGCGCCCGTGTTGTCGGCGTCCGGCGGTTGCCGGCGGGTGGCACCGTCTCGTACGAGGCAACCTGGCGCGCACCCCATCCGACGACGATCGCGACGATCGCCATCGGCTACGCAGATGGGATGCACCGCCGGCTGTCCAACGGCGGCGTGGTGGAATTGTTGGGGCAGCGGCTCCGCATCGTCGGGCGGGTCACCATGGATCACCTCATGGTCGACGCCGGCGACCTGCCGGTCTCGCTGGGGGACGTGGCAACACTGTTTGGCGGTCTGGTCTCGCTCGACGAGCAAGCCGCCTTGGGTGGAACGATCGCGTATGAACTTCTCACCGGGCTCGGGGCACGCCTCCCGCGCCGCTACCACAGGTCGTCATGAACCAGCACTTCGCCTCTCTCATTCTCGGCCTCGCCGGTCAGGCCAACGCGGCGATGGACGGTCAATTCCCGCCCGGCGCCGCCGATGCCGGCGCCAGTGATGCGCGTCAGTTCGCCAAGGCGCTGATCGATACGCTTGGTGCCCTTGAGGAGCGGACGCGCGGCAATCTCGACGCCGATGAGGCGAAGCTCATGGAACAGGCGCTGACGGCGCTGCGCTTCCGCTTCGCGACGGCCAAGACGTGAGTCGTCGTGCCGCCCTGATCGTCCTCGATGGCCTCGGCGTCGGGACGGCGCACGACACCGCCGCGTACGGCGACCTCGGAAGCGCGACACTCGGCAATGTCATGCGCGCCCCGGGTGCCCCGCGTCTCCCGAACCTCGAGGCGCTCGGCTTCGGCGACTGCGGCGACAGCGGCATCGCGAAGGTGGCAGCGCCGACGGCCGCGCGCGGCGTGGCGCAACCGAACAGTGCCGGAAAGGACAGCACGACCGGACATTGGGAACTGTGTGGCGTGCAGCTGCCCGTGCCGTTCCCGACCTACCCCCACGGCTTTCCGGCGGAGTTGCTCGCGGCCTTCTCGGAGCGGACCGGTCGCGGGGTCCTCGGCAACCGACCCTCCTCCGGGACGGTCATCCTCGATGAGCTCGGCCCGGAGCATGTCGCCACGGGCCAGTGGATCGTCTACACCTCGGCGGACTCGGTCTTCCAGATTGCGGCCCACGAAGAGGTCGTGCCGCTCACCGAGCTGTATGCCGCCTGTCAGGTCGCCCGGGAGCTCCTGGTGGACCCCCATGGCGTGTCGCGGGTCATTGCCCGGCCGTTCAAGGGGACCGTTGGGGCATGGCAGCGCACCGCCAATCGGAAGGACTTCTCGCGGCAGCCAACCGGGCCGACCCTCCTCGACCGGTTGGCCGAGGCCCACCTCCCCGTGGTCGGGGTCGGGAAAGTGGACGATCTCTTCGCGGGGCGCGGGATCACCTCGATCCACACCCCCACGAACTCGGACGCCTACGCCCTGATCGAGGGGGGACTCTTGGCGATGCGCCGTGGGATGCTCTTCGCGAACGTGATCGAGTTCGACCAGAGCTGGGGTCACCGGAACGACGTGGCTGGCTTTCAGAAGGGATTGGTGGAACTGGACCGCTGGATTCCCCGTCTCCTGAAGCAGGTTCGGGAGGAGGATCTGATTATCTTCACCGCCGACCACGGGAACGACCCCACCACCCCGTCGACCGACCATGCCCGGGAATGTGTGCCGGTGTTGGCGATCGGCCCCAGGGTCCGCCCGGTGCCCCTTGGGGAGCTGGGGACCTTCGCCGACGTGGGGCAGACTATCGCGGAGTTTCTGGGGGTGCGCCCCCTTGAGGCCGGCACGTCCTTCCTGGAGCGGGTGTGGAACTGACGGAGCTGCGGGCGGCGGCCGAGGGCGGGCGGGAGCGGGCGTACGCGCCGTACTCCGGCTTTCACGTCGGGGCGGCGCTGGAGACTGCCGAAGGGGCGGTCTTCGTCGGGGCCAATGTGGAAAATGCATCCTACGGCCTGACCATCTGTGCCGAACGAAGCGCCATGGCGGCCGCCATCTCGTCGGGGGCACGGAAATTCGTGCGGTTGCTGCTGGTCAGCGACGCCCCGCATCCGATCGCCCCCTGTGGGGCCTGTCGCCAGGTGCTTGCCGAGTTCGGGTTGGCGCTGACCGTCATCAGTTGTGCTGGAGCCGAGACCAAGGAGTGGACCATTCGCGACCTGTTGCCTGCCGCCTTCACCGGGGACGTGCTCGAGTGACCTCACGCCTCCTCTCCCTGGCGGTGGTGGCCCTGTTGGCCACGGCCTGCACCGAAAAGCTCACGACGCCGGTGAACTGCCCCAATCTCTGTCCGGGTGGCGTCGCGGATTTCCGCGACACCATCCTGACCGCCACGGTCGGTTTGGATACCTCCTACTCCGGCTACGTCGGCGAATCGTCGTTGCTGTCGCTGCTGGTGGCCAACGGCGGCGCCTACGGCGTCTCGCGCGGCATCGTCGCCTTCCAGTCGCGCGGAGACTCGGTCTTCGTCAAGGATACCGCGCGCGTCTTCACCGTCGATTCGGCCGCGGTCTCGCTCTTCCTGCAGGCGAGTGACAGCACGGTCGTGAGCGGGGTGGTCGAGTTGTATCGCCTCCCGCTCGCCATCGATTCCTCGACGTCGATCGGCGCGATCGATGCCGCGATGACCCCGGACCAACTCCTGGCGGAGTTCGAATTGACCTCCGGGTTGCGGACGGGGGCGATGCGCATCGTGCTCTCCGGCGCGACGCTCGCCAAGGTGGCCTTCACGCCCGCCGACAGCGGCCGACTGCAGGTTGGGGTGCGCGTGCGCTCGACCAACGCCACCGGCATCCGTGTCGGCACGGCGGCGGCCGGCGGCGAAGGTCCGGTAGTGACGTGGTACACGCGCGTCGAGGTCGCCGACACCGCGCTCCGGAGTCAGATCTTTACCCGCTTGCCCTCGACCAACTTCACCGTTCGGAGCGGAACCACACCGCCGACGCCGGGATTGCTGGCCGTCGGCGGCTTTCCGGTGGCACGCAGCTTCATCCGCTTTACGCTGCCCCCGGAATTGCGTGACTCGGTCACCATCGTGCGGGCGACGCTCCAACTCACCGCGGATCAACCGATGTTCGGGATCCCGGCCGACACGGCCACCCTCCTGGCGCACCCGGTCCTGGCGCTGCTTGGGCCGAAGTCCCCGGTCGCCACGGATCTCTTCAACGGAGCCTTCCTGTTGACGGGTCAGACCGAGGTGACCCTCGAGGTCGCGTCCCTGGTGCGGCTCTGGCAGGGGGCCGACGCGTTGCCGTCGGTATTGCGCCTCGAGATCGGGCAGGAGGGTGCAACCTTCCTTGCCCCGGCGTTCCGCTCGTCGCGGTCGGCCAGTGGCGCACCGACGCTTCGCATCACCTACCGGCGCAGCTTCGCCTTCGAGGGCTTCTGACGATGCGTGGTCATTCGCTACTGCTCGTCGCCGCCGTGGCCCTCGTCGCCGCGCCGCTGGCCGCCCAGTCGTCGGAGTTCGGAGTGCGCGGTCTCGGCCTGCCGGGGCGATCCGCCTCCGCGCGCGTGCTCGGCGGCGGTGGAGCGCTCGGGCTCTTCGATGGCGAGTCGAGCCTCAATCCAGCCTCGCTGTCGACCCTCTCGCTGACGACGGCCGTCTTCACCATGTCGAACAACTCGCGGACCTCCGTCAATCCGGCGGGCAAGGCGAGTGGGCGGGATACCCGTTTCCCCCAGGTGCTGATCGGCGGTCCGATCCCGCGAACCCGGTTCGTGGTGGGCGTCTCGTATTCAATGTTCACCGATCGCGACTTCCAGCTGGTGTCGGTCGGTCAGGCGTCGCCGCGCGGAGTCCCCGTCGGCGTGACCGACACGTTGACGTCGCGGGGCGGCATCGCGGACCTCCGGATCGCGGCAGGCTACGCCCTGTCGCCGAAGCTCAGCGTCGGCGGTGGGCTGCACTTCCTGACCGGGTCCAACCGGATGTCGACGCGTCGGGTCTGGGATGATCCCGAGTACGCGGCGCTCGAGGAAAAGGCCGAGCTCTCGTACCAGGCGATCGGATTCTCGGCCGGCTTTCTTCTGCATCCGACGCCCCGCATTGCCGTGGCCGGTTCGATTCGTCGGGACGGCCGGATGACCATCCAGCGTGATTCCACGCCCAGCGGCGAAGTCTCGATGCCGACGCAACTTGCCGGCGGCGTACGCCTCCAGCTCTCGCGACGGCTGGTCGTGGCGGGTCAGGCCATCGTGCGCGACTGGTCTCGCGCCGACAGCGGCCTCGTGGCGGCTGGCGCCATTGGCGCCCGTGACACCCGAGAGTTTTCCGGTGGAGTGGAGCTCTATTCGAATGCCCGCCGCCCGTCGAACAAGCCGCTGCGGCTTGGCGTCCGCTATGCGGAACTGCCGTTCCGCATCAGCGCGGACGGGACGCCGACTGAATTCGGTCTCTCGGTCGGCACCGGCATCCGCTTCGCGCGGGATCTGGGCGGGATCGACCTCGCGCTGGAGCGCGTCCGCCGAAAGGAGGGCGTGAACTACACTGAGACCGGGTGGCAGTTCACCCTCGGGATCTCGGTCCGGCCGGGCAGCTGAGCCGGACGTCGAACCCATGAAGCAGGTCTGGATCGAAACCTACGGCTGCCAGATGAACGTGGCGGACACCGAGCTGATGTTCGGTGTCCTCGCGCGGGAGGGCTATGCCCAGGCGAGCCAGCCCGAGGGCGCGGACGTCATGCTGGTCAATACCTGTGCCGTCCGCGACAACGCCGAGCAGCGGGTCATCGGCCGGGTCGGGGAGCTGCAGCGCCACAAGCACCCCGGCGTCATCCTCGGGGTCGTGGGCTGCATGGCGCAGCGCCTCGGACCGATCCTTCTGGAACAGGTCCCGGCGGTGGACCTCGTCGTCGGCCCCGATGCCTACCGGAACTTGCCGGAGCTGCTCAGTCACGCGGCGGCCGGGCAGCGTCGGGCCGACGTCGAGTACCGGGGGTGGGAGCATTACGAGGACATCCCGCAGCTCCGCGAACCCGGCCCGACGGCCTATGTGACCGTGCAGCGCGGCTGTGACTACCGCTGCACCTTCTGCATCGTGCCGACGACGCGCGGTCCCGAACGGAGTCGGCAGCTGACGGATGTGGTGACCGAGGTGCAGCGTCTGGCGGGGGAGGGCGTGTCCGAGGTGACGCTGCTCGGGCAGACGGTGAACTCCTACCACGATGGCACCCGGGACTTCGCCGACCTGCTCCGGGCCATCGGTGCGGTGGATGGCATTCGCCGGCTGCGCTTCACGTCGCCGTACCCGACCGACTTCACGCCGCGCGTGATCGAGGCGATGGCAACGACCCCGGCCGTCTGCGAGCATGTACACCTGCCGGTGCAGAGCGGTTCGAATGCGACGTTGAAGCGGATGCTGCGCCGCTACACGCGGGAGCGCTACCTCGAAGTGGTCGGGGAACTGCGAGCTGCGATCCCGGCGATCACCTTCTCGACCGACATCATCGTCGGGTTCCCCGGGGAGCGCGAGGAGGATTTCGCCGAGACGTTGTCGATCGTGGAAGCGGCCGGCTTCGATGACGCCTACACCTTCAAGTACTCGGTGCGCGAAGGGACGCCGGCGGAGAAGATCAAGGATCACGTTCCCGATGAGGTGGCCTCGGAACGGCTCGACCGATTGATCGCCACGGCGCGGGCACAGACGCGCCGCCGGAACGCGGGGCGAGTCGGCGAGCGGCACGAGGTCCTGGTGGAGCGGCCGGCAAAGCGCGGCGACCTGATGCTCGGGCGCACGCGCCAGAATGCGATGGTCCTGGTGGATCTGCCGGTCTCCTCGATCGGGACCTACCACCAGGTGCGACTCACTGGCACCACGGGCTCCACCTTCACGGCGGCGCTCGCTCAACCTGCTCTGGCGGTTCTATGATCCTGAATGTGATGGAACACCACGTGCACGAAGCATACGATCGTCTCAAGGGAATGGTCCCCGGCTTCCTCGATACCCCGAATCACCGGGAAGACGTGGTCGTCTATGCGCTGAACCGGCTGCAGCCGAAATACGTCGTGACTTCGACTGGCAAGGCCGTGACCGAGGTCGCGCTAGACACGGCGCAGCATCGGACGACGATCGAGGTGCAGGTCATCGAGGCACTGCGTCAGGTCGCCCGGGTGCCGCGCGAACGTCCGGTGACCGCCGCACCCGGATGAGCCCGCCGCGCGGCGCGCTTCTCCTGCTGTTTGCCTTCGGGGCCGGTCTCGTGACCGGCCTCGCTCGTTTTTCCGACCCTCGCCTCGTTGTCGTGGTCCTCGTGATCACGATCTACATCCTCCGTCGTGGCGCCGGAGCGTTCGTGGCGCTCGCCGTCCTGGGCGGGGTGCTCGCGGCGATCGCCGAGCTCAACGCGCGTCCGATGCGGTGCACCGCCCGTCTGCCACTCGGCGAATCACGGCTGGTGCTCCGGCTGGTCGATCCGGGACAGGGAAGCGGCCGCGCCGAGCTCCCTGGGCGCTGCCGCGGCACCGTGATGGTGCGCTGGCCTCGGAACAGCGCGCCTCGGGCGGGAGAATTCGTCGCGGTCACCGCACGGTGGTTGCCACGTCAGCTGCCACTCGGCTTTGGCGGCGGGCTGCTCGTGGTGCGGCGGATCGAGCGTCGTTGGGGCCACCCCGGCCTGCTCGCACGCGCGCGGAACGGCATCGCGACGCGCGTGGATGCCCTCTACGGGCCGCGCGCGGCGATGGTCGCCGCCCTGCTGGTCGGATGGCGCGGCGAAATCGATCCCGATGTGCAGCAGGCGTTCACCGCCGCCGGCCTGGTGCACATTCTCGCGATCTCCGGATTCCATGTCGGCCTGCTCGCCGGCTGGGTACTGCTCATCCTGCATCTCGTTGGCGTGCGCAGGCATCCCGCCGAGTCCGCCGCCGCCGCCGTGGCCGTCGGCTATGCCGCGTTCCTCGGCTGGCCCGCACCGGCCGCTCGCGCCGCGCTCCTCGGCGTGATGCTGGCGTGGTGCCGATGGCGCCAGCGGCAGGTGACGCCCGGTGCATTGCTGGCGCTCAGTGCCTTCCTTGTCCTGCTGCTCGATCCCGCGGCCGTCATCTCGGTCGGGGCATGGCTCTCGGTGACGGCGTTGCTCGGCGTGACGGTCGCGACCCGGTGGAGCGATCGCACCATGTCGAAGCATGCCCTGGTGCGGTCGCTGGTCGGCTCAATCGGGGCGATGCTCACGACCGCGCCGCTCACGGCGATGGTCTTCGGCCAGGTTGCGCCGATCAGCATTCTCCTGAATCTCGTCGCGGTGCCACTGGCGGCCTTGCTGGTCCCGGCGCTGCTCGCGTCGCTGCTGCTCTACCCGTTCCTCCCTGCGATGGCCGCCGCTTTTGCCGCCTCGGGTGGGGTACTGCTCGCCGCACTGCAACGAGTTGCGGAGGTGGGCTCGAACGCCCCCGGTGCTGGCGTCGCAGGCGCGGCGGGGATCGGCGCCTCGCTGCCGTGGCTCGCGGCCCTGGGCCTCGCGGCGTGGGCCGTGGCGGGTCGGACGACGGCGCAGGAGGCCGGGCGCCGGCTCGCGTGGGGTGGGGTCGCCGCGATGTGGATAACACTCCTGCCGGGGATCGCCGGGCCCCGGCCCATCGGAGACGGACATCTCGCGTTAGTTTTCGCGGATGTGGGGCAGGGCGACGCCGCGCTGATTCGCACGCCGGCTGGACACTGGATCATGGTCGACGCGGGCCCCGCCGACGCTCGCTGGAATGCCGGGACGAAGGTGCTGGTGCCGCTCCTCCGCCGTCTCCGCATCACGCGACTCGAGGCAATCCTCCTCTCCCACGCCCACCGCGACCATGTCGGCGGGGCGGCGGCGGTGACCGATGCCGTGCCGGTCGGGGTCGCACTGGACCCGGGAGAGTCGTTCGAGGAAACGGCCTATTTCGCCTGGCTCGAAGCAATTGCGCGGCGCGGGGTCCGTTGGCACCCGGTCGTCGCGGGCGAACAGTTCCAGATGGACGGCGTCTCCTTCCGCCTGGTGCATCCGCCGCGAGTCTGGCCCAGCGCCGGCGAGGACCTCAATGAGGATTCCGCCGTCCTCGAGGTCCGCTGGCACGACTTTCGGGCGCTGCTGATGGGGGATGCCGGCATGGTTGCGGAGCGAGCGTTCGCCGGGGCCGTCGGCCGGGTGGACATCCTGAAGGTTGGGCATCATGGCTCCCGAACCGCCTCGTCGGCCGATTTCCTCGCCGAGACGCGGCCACAAGTCGCCGTAGTGAGCGTGGGGCAGAACCGCTATGGCCACCCCACCCCCGAGGCCATGAGCCGGCTGCAGCACGCCGGGGCACGGATCTGGCGGACCGACCGGGAAGGCCACATCACCGTCGAGACCGACGGACATGAATTCACCGTGCGGGGCGCCTCGGGTCTCGCGACGTTTACCGCCGGCCGTCGCGCCGGCCCCAGGAGACGCCGTGCTCCCAAACACCCAGGTCACCACCCTCGAGCGCTTCATCCTCGATCAGGAGCGTGAGCACCCCGATGCGACCGGGGAACTCACCAATCTGCTCTATGACGTCGCCCTCGCCGCCAAGTTGATCGGCGCCCAGATCCGGCGGGCCGGTCTCGTCAACATCCTCGGCGCCGCCGGCTCGATCAACGTGCAGGACGAGGAGCAGCAGAAGCTCGACGTCTACGCCAACGAGACGATGAAGAACGCGCTCAACCATACCGGGCGCGTCTGTGCCATGGCCTCCGAGGAGGACGAGGAGCTGATCGCCATTCCGGATGGCGTGCCCGCGGGCAAGTATGCCGTCCTCTTCGATCCGCTCGACGGCTCCGCCAACATCGACGTCAACGCGGCGGTCGGAACGATCTTCTCGATCTATCGTCGCGTGACGACCTCCGGGCCGGGGCAACTTTCCGACGTGCTGCAGCCGGGCCGCGAGATCGTGGCGGCTGGCTACGTGATGTACGGCTCGAGCGTGATGATGGTCTATTCCGCGGGGCATGGCGTGCACGGCTTCACGTACGATCCGACGATTGGCGAGTTCCTGCTATCGCATCCCGACATCACCACGCCGCGGACCGGCAAGTACTACAGCGTCAACGAGTCGAACTTCCCGCGCTGGTCGAAGGGGATGCAGCGCGCCGTCCGCGGCTTCAAGGGCGACGACCCGGCCCGGCTCAAGGGAAAGAATTCGCGCTACATCGGCGCCCTGGTGGCGGATTTCCACCGCAACCTGATCGCCGGCGGGATCTTCATGTATCCGGGTGACACCAAGAATCCGAACGGCAAGCTGCGGCTGCTCTATGAGTGCGCGCCGATGGCCTTCCTCGCCGAGGCGGCGGGTGGTGCGGCGAGCGACGGGAAGCGGCGCATCCTCGACATCATGCCGACGGCCCTCCATGAGCGCGTCCCGCTCGTGATCGGCGGCGCGGCCGACGTCGAGTACGTCAACATGGTGATCGCCGAGACCGAGGGGACGGCGTGAGCGGTAGGATTCGCGTGGAGGCGCCGCTGGTGGCGCGACCGGCCGATTGGACTGGCGATCCGGTGCAGGATGTCGGCGAGCCGGGGCAGTTCCCGTTCACGCGCGGCGTCTACGGTGAGATGTACACCAAGCGGCCGTGGACGATGCGGCAGTACGCCGGCTTCGGCACCGCTTCGGCAACGAACCTCCGCTTCCGCGCGCTGCTCGATGCCGGCCAGACCGGACTCTCGACGGCGTTCGACCTCCCGACGCAGATGGGCTACGACTCCGACCACCCGATGGCGGTGGGCGAGGTGGGCCGCGTCGGCGTGGCGATCGACACGGTCGAGGACCTCAAGCTCCTCTTCGCCGAGATCCCGCTCGACCGGGTCACAACGTCGATGACGATCAACGCCACGGCGGCGATCCTCCTGGCGATGTACATCGTCGTCGGCGAGGAGCAGGGCGTTACCCAGGCCCAGCTCGGCGGCACGATCCAGAACGACATCCTCAAGGAGTACATCGCCCGCGGGACCTACATCTATCCCGCCGAGCCGTCGCTCCGGCTGATCACCGACATCTTCCGCTATGTCGCCGACGAGCGGATGAACTTCAACCCGATCTCGATCTCGGGCTACCACATGCGCGAAGCCGGTGCGACGGCGGTACAGGAAGTCGCCTTCACGCTCAGCAACGCGCTCGAGTACGTGCGGCGCGGCATCGCGGCCGGCGTCCCGCTCTCCGCGTTCGGCCCGCGGCTCTCGTTCTTTTTTGCGGCCCACAACGACCTCTTCGAGGAGATCGCCAAGTTCCGCGCGGCGCGGCGCCTCTTTGCCCGCCTCATGCGCGAGCGCTTCGGCGCCGACGATCAATCGGCCCGGCTCCGCTTCCACACCCAGACCGGCGGCGTCACGCTGCAGGCGCAGCAGCCGCTCAACAACATCGTCCGCGTGACGGTGCAGGGGCTGGCCGCGGTGCTGGGCGGGACGCAGTCGCTGCACACCAACGGCTACGACGAGGCATTGGCGCTGCCGACCCGCGAGTCGGCGACGCTTGCACTCCGCACCCAGCAGATCCTCGCCTTCGAGAGCGGGATGACCGGCAGCGTCGATCCCCTCGCCGGCAGTTGGTATGTCGAGGGGCTCACCGACCGGATCGAGGCCGAGGCGCGCGCGCTGATCGAGCAGGTCGACGAACTCGGTGGCGCGGCGGTGGCCGTGGAGCAGGGCTACTTCCAGGAGGCCATCGCCGAGAGTGCGTGGGCGCAGCAGCAGGCGCAGGAGTCCGGCGAGCAGACCGTGGTTGGCATCAATCGCTTCACCGACGACTCCGCGCCACCCGTCATCCCCACTCCAGACTTCGGCGCACTGGCCGCCGAGCAAGGCGCCAAGCTCGCCGCCGTAAAGGCCGCGCGAAATGCGGCGGCGGTGCAGACCACGCTCGCCGAGGTGGCGCGTGTCGCAGGAACGGGCGATTCGCTGATGCCGCCGATCATCGCGGCGGTGCGCGCACGCGCCTCGATCGGCGAGATCAGCGACGCGCTCCGCGGCGTCTGGGGTGTCTACCGGCCGGGGCACGCCTGATGGCCGACTTGGCCACCGAGCTGCAGCAGGCGCTCGGAGACGACTACGTGCTCGATCGGGAGCTGGGGCGCGGCGGGATGGGTGCCGTCTGGCTCGCGCGCGACGCGCACCTGCATCGCTCGGTGGCGATCAAGGTGCTGCCGCCGGAGCTGGCCACGCAGCACGACCTCCGCGAACGCTTCCTCCGCGAGACGCGGATGGCGGCGTCGTTCTCCCACCCGCATATCGTCCCGGTGCACGCCGTCGAAGAACGCGGCGGGATGCTCGCCTTCGTCATGGGCTTCGTCGATGGCGAGTCGCTGGGTGCCCGCGTGCGGCGGGCCGGCCCTGTCCCGGTGCAGGAGGCGGTGCGGCTGCTGCAGGAAGTGGCGTGGGCGCTCTCGTATGCGCACGGCCGCGGCGTGGTCCATCGCGACGTCAAACCCGACAACATCCTGATCGAGCGCGCCACCCAGCGCGCACTCGTCACCGACTTCGGCATCGCGCGCAGCACGACCGCCGCGCCGGCCGACGGCCTCACGCGCGTCGGCGAGGTCGTGGGCACCCCGCACTTCATGAGCCCCGAGCAGGCGGCCGGGGACGTCCTCGACGGCCGGAGCGACCTCTACTCGCTGGGGATCGTCGGCTTCTTTGCACTGACGGGGCGTCTACCCTTCGAGGGGTCGACGCCGACCTCGTTGCTCGCGATGCATCTGACGCAGGCGCCGCCCTCGGTGGGTGCCTTCCGCCCCGATGCGCCCGCCGAGCTGGTCGAGGCGATCGATCGCTGCCTCGCCAAGGCGCCGGAGGATCGCTGGCCCGACGGCGAGTCGCTCGCCGCGGCGCTCGACGGGATGCGCCGCACGGCCCCTGAAGTCGCACCACAGGTCCGCGTCTTCCTGCAGCGGTTCGGTGCCTCGATCTTCGCGATCAGCGCCCTGACGATGGTCACGTTCCTGGTCGTGGACCGCGCCAGCAACGCCCGCAACGACGGCGACATCTTCCTCGTCGGCGTGGTCACGCTCGCGGCAGTCTGGGGACTCGTCGTGCAGGCCGGGGGCCGCGTCCGGATGCTGCTCCGTCAGGGATTCCGCTATCGCGATGTCTACGCCGCTTCCGGGGCACTGATCGCCGAGGAGACGCTCACCCGCGACGCCATCCGCGCCATGCCCGACGAGATGCATCGCCGGAAGCGCCGAATCCAGGTCGCGATCTTCTCGCTCGCGTGGGCGCCGGTGGCGACCTGGCTTGTCCGGACCTATATGCGGTTCCGGCCAGTCGACCGACCACTGATGTGGCAGGTCACCGCGCCCGGGCTTGTCATCGCCTTCTCCGCCGCGATCGCCTTCGGCCTCGGCGTCACCATGCTTGCCTCCGATCCGCTCAAGCCGAACCCCTTCTTGAAGATTCAGGGGCTCTTCTGGCGCGGCCCGCTCGGCCGCCTCGTCTTCCGGCTTGCCGGCTATCGGATGCCCGGCGGCGGGGACGTGGGGCTCGGCTCGACCGGGGCCGCAGGCTCGGCGCGCGTGACCGGTGCCGGACATGCCACCGCGCTGGCCGCGCTGCCGAAGGCACTCCGTCAGGGCCTCGGTGATGCCGCGCCGCGGATGGCCAAACTCGCCGAGGAACTCCCGGCGCTGCGACAGCGGGAGAACGAGCTGGTCGCGGCGATCGCCGAGGCCGGCGAGGGTGCTGGCAACGCGGAGGGGGCCGTGGCGGCGCGTCGCGAGGAACTCCGCCAGGAACTCGCGACGCACCTCGAGGCCACCCGCCAGCGGCAGGCCCAGATCAGCGACGCCCTCGAGCTCGCGCGCCTCGAGCTGGTCCGCCTCCGCACCGGCCTCGGCTCGGCCGACGCGGTCCGTCGGGCTCTGGAGCTCTAGTGCCCCCCGAATACCGCTCCCTCGTCGTCCCCAGGCACGCCAGAATTGGCGTGGTGGGCGATCCGGCCACCTCCACCGAGGCCTGGCTGATCCTCCATGGCTACGGCATGATGGCGCAGGGGATCCTGCACTGGTTCGAGGCCGCCGAGCGGCCCGGACGCGTCCTGGTGGCGCCTGAGGGGCTCTCTCGCTTCTACCAGGAGCGGAATGGCATCCGGACAGTGGGGGCGTCGTGGATGACGCGGGAGGACCGCGACCACGAGCTGGAGGACCAGCAGGGGTACCTGGACCGGGTGGTCGAGGAGGTCATTGGCCACATCCCTTGGCTCGAGGTCCACGGCTTCTCGCAGGGCGTGGCGGCGGCGAGTCGGTGGGTGGCGCGGGGCGTTCGGCCGGTGGCTCGGCTGGTCTGCTGGGGCGGGACAGTCGCCCCCGAGGTCGATCCGCTGGCGCTCAGCCGAGCGGTGCAGGGCGCCCCGATCGAGATGATTGTGGGAAACCGCGACAAGTGGGTGGCACCTGAAGCGGTCGCCGCGGATGTGGATAAGCTGGTTGCTGCGGGGTGTCCGGCGCGGCTGCATGGCTTCGATGGAGGGCACCGTGTGGACAACGGAGTGCTTGCTCATCTGGAGCTGCTGGCCGCGCCATGACTGCGAGATGACTTGATCTGTCGCTGGCAAATATCATTAAGACAGCTAGTTATACCGTTTGTCCACAGCAACGAAAATTGACTTTCCCACAATGCGACCGCCGACCTTCAGGCGGTCGCCGTCATTTTGGGAAGAACGATCCGATCAGGCCGCCAGCCCACCATCGCCGACGACGCAGCCAATCCGAGGCAGGTTGCCGCCATGCCCCGTGTGAGACCATGTAGAGGGCAACTGGCGCCAGGCGACGATCGTCCGATGACTGCCCCGCTTCCAGTGATCCGGCTTCACATGGGTGGCATCGAACCCGTCGGTGCGAGGTCACGCCGGCGCGCAGCCGGGGGGCCGGCTGCCACGGGGGGGCCAGGGGGGCGCGAGAGAGCCCCGGGGGTGCGGCCCAACCCGCGGTTATCTTTCGAGGTTGCATTGGTTTAGCCCACAGCTGGAGTACCATGCCGACCTACGAATACCGCTGCGACGAGGGCCATGCCTTCGAACGCATCCAGAAGATGTCCGACAAGCCGCTCACCAAGTGCCCTGAATGCGGGGCCAAGGCGAGCCGGCAGATTTCTGGTGGCTCGGGCCTGATCTTCAAGGGCAGTGGTTTCTACATCACCGATTACGGCAAGGACGGGAAGGGCGCGCGGAAGGATCCGCCCGCCGAGGGTGCCGCGCCGAAGTCTGAGAAGAGCGAGAAGTCCGAGAGCGCACCGGCCAAGGAAGCGGCCGCCCCGAAGGTCGAGGCGCCGAAGCCGGCGGCCAAGACCACGCCGAGCGCGTCGTGAGCGACCTGCTGCGGGAGGCGCTTGCGCGCGTCGCGGCCGAGTTCGGCGCGCCCGATCTCGAGTACTCGCTGGAACGGCCGCGCGATCCGTCGCACGGCGACCTCTCGACCAACCTTGCGATGCAGCTCGCCAAGCGCGAGCGGAGCAATCCGCGGGCGATGGCCGACCGCGTTGTCGCGGCGCTCGCCCTGCCGACGTCCGCCGTGCAGGCAGTCGAGATCGCCGGCCCCGGCTTCATCAACTTCCGCCTCGCCGCCGACACCCTCTCGGCCGATCACGCCCGCATCCTCTCGGAAGGCGCCGGTTACGGCCGGTCGAACACCGGCGCCGGCCGCCGCGTGAATGTGGAGTTCGTCTCGGCGAACCCGACTGGCCCGCTGCACGTGGGGCACGGCCGCGGGGCGGCGCTGGGCGACGGCATCGCCGCGCTGCTCGAGTGGACCGGTCACGAGGTGACCCGCGAGTTCTACATCAACGACGCCGGCGTGCAGATCGGCCGGCTCGCCGAGTCGCTCTGGGCGCGGGTGCAGCAGGCGGTCGGTCGCGAGGCGAGCATCCCCGAGGGTGGCTACCACGGCGAGTATCTCGCCGAGAACGCCGCCACGCTGCTCGAGCAGGAGGGGCGCGCCTTCGCCGACCTTCCGGCCGAGGAGGGCATCGCCCGCTGCCGCGCCGCCGCGCTCCAGATGCAGCGCGCCGAGCAGGACGACACGCTGGCGACCTTCGGCGTCCGCTTCGACGTGACCGCCTCGGAGCAGGCGCTCTACGACGCCGGTGCGGTCGAGGCCGGGCTGAAGCGCATTGCCGAGGCGGGGCTGTCGTACGAGCAGGATGGCGCGCTCTGGTTCCGCACCTCGTCGTTCGGCGACGAGAAGGACCGCGTCCTCCGGAAGCAGGACGGCTCGTACACCTACTTCGTCCCCGACATTGCCTACCACCTCGACAAGGTCGCCCGCGGCTTCGACGCGGCGATCGACGTCTGGGGCGCCGACCACCACGGCTACATCCCGCGGATGCAGGGG